>DASYCF010000761.1:0-5582 GCA_036500365.1 Byssovorax sp. | reverse complement strand
GCCCCTCGGCGAAGACGACGTCGAACGCGAGCGTGCTCTTGCCCGAGCCGCTCGGCCCCGTGACGACCACGATCTTGCCGTGCGGGATGTGCACCGACACGTCGCGCAGGTTGTGCTCGCGCGCGTGCGTGACCTCGATGGCGTACGGCGCCGCGCGCTTCGCGTCGAGCGGCGGGCGAGCGGGCGACGCCGTGGACGACGCGCGCGAGAACCACGCGGCGAGCGAGCGGCCGGTGCGCGTGTCGAGCGTCGCGACCTGCTCGGGCGTGCCCTCGCCGACGAGCATGCCGCCGCGCGCGCCCGCGTCGGGGCCGAGGTCGATAACCCAGTCGGCGGCGCCGACGACGTCGAGATCGTGATCCACGCAGAGCACGCTCGCGCCAGCGCGCGCCATCGCCGCGAGCGCGTCGTTGAGGCGCACGACCTCCTCTGCGTGCAGGCCGGCGCTCGGCTCGTCGAGCACGAGGAGCGTCCCGGGGCACGGCTCGCCGAGCGCGCGCGCGAGCTTGAGGCGCTGCGCCTCGCCGCCGGACAGCGTGGAGAGCGGCTGCCCGAGCGTCAGGTAGCCGAGGCCGAGCTTCGCGAGCGGCCCGAGCGCGCGCACGATCGACGGCTCACGCGCGAACACGCCGAGCGCCTCGGACACGCTGAGGCAGAGGACGTCGAACGCGCTCCGGCCTTCGAGCTTCACCGAGAGCACCTCCTCGTTGAAGCGCCGGCCGCGGCACACGGGACACGTCAGCGAGACGTCGGCGAGGAACTGCATCTCGATCGTCTCGCTGCCCTCGCCCGAGCAGGCCTCGCAGCGGCCGAGCGCGACGTTGAACGAGAAGTGACCCGGCTCGAGCCCCTTCGCGACGGCGTCCGGCAGATCGGCGAAGATCGCGCGCACGCGGCTCCACGCGCCGGTGTACGTCGCCGGGTTGCCGCGCGACGTGCGGCCGAGCGGCGCCTGATCGACGAGCGTGATCGCGCGCACGTCGCTCGCGCCCTCGATGCGGCGGTGCAGGCCCGCGGCGTCGACGTCTTTGTAGCCGCGGGCGCGGGCGAGCGCGCGGTAGAGCACCTCGTCGACGAGCGTGCTCTTGCCCGAGCCGCTCGCGCCCGTGACGGCGACGACGACGCCGAGCGGGATCTTCACGGTCACGTCGCGGAGGTTGTTCGCGCGGGCGCCGACGACGGTGATCGCTCCGGTCGGCGTCGCGCGTGCGATCCGCGTCCGAGGCGCGGTCGCGGCGAGCGCGCGGCCGGTCGCGAGGTCCGCGCGCCCGGCGAGGCCGTCGGGCGGACCGTCGTAGACGACGCGACCGCCGGCCGCGCCTGCGCCCGGTCCGAGCTCGACGACGCGATCGGCGGCGCGCACGACCGCGGGCTCGTGCTCGACCACGAGCACCGCGTTGCCAGCGGCGGCGAGCTCGCGCATCGCGACGAGGAGCGGCGGCACGTCGGTCGGGTGCAGGCCGACGGTGGGCTCGTCGAGCACGAAGAGGGCGCCCGTGAGCGACGTGCCGAGCGCGGCCGTGAGCGAGACGCGCTGCGCCTCGCCGCCGGACAGCGAGCGGGCCTGCCGATCGAGCGCGAGGTAGCCGAGGCCGACCTTCTCGAGGTAGCCGAGCCGAGCGACGAGCTCCTTCCTGGCCATCTCGCCCTGCTCGGAGCGCGTCGTGAGCGTCGCGAGGCGCGCGGCGGCGTCGCGGAGCTCGAGGCCGTGCCACGCCGCGAGATCGAGCCCGTCGACGCGGTAGGCGAGCGACGTCGGCGAGAGGCGCTTACCGTCGCACGCGACGCACAGGTCGTAGCTCCGGTAGCGCGCGAGCAGCACGCGCACGTGCATCTTGTACGTGCGGCCCTCGAGCCACTTGAACCACGCGCGCACCCCCGGGTACTTGCCGCCCGTCCACGTGCCCTCGCCCGTGAAGACCATCTCGCGCTGCGCCTCGGTCAACGTCGACCACGGCGCCTCGATCGGGATGTCGTGCTTCAGGCAGAATTTCTTGAGGACGCCGCGCTCGTACGTCGTCGTCTTTCCGCTCCAGGCGCGGACGGCGCCGCCGCGGATCGACTTCGACGCGTCGGGCACGACCTTGCTCCAGTCGACGCCGATCGTACGGCCGAAGCCGCGGCACGCCTGGCACGCGCCGGTCGGCGACTGGTACGAGAACAGGCCGAGGCGCGGCGGTTCGAACGTGCGCGCGCACTTCGGGCACGCGAGGCCGCGCGCGAGGGCGACGCGCTCGGCCGCGGCGCCGCCCCGCGGGACGACGAGCGACGCCTCGCCCGAGCCGGCGCGCCACGCGTCTTCGATCGCGGCGCCGAGCCGGCGCGCGTCGCGCGCGGAGACCTTCACGCGATCGACGATCACCTCGAGCGGCGCGCCGCCGGCGAGCGCCTCGCTCGGCTTCACCTCGTCGAGATCGCGCGTCGCGCCAGCGACGAGCAGGCGCCGATACCCGGCTCGCAGCAGCGTCTCGCGCGCGTCGAGGAAGGCCTCGGTCCCGCGCACGTTGATCTTGTAGGTCACGAGCGCGGCCTTGCCCTCGTGCGCTGCGACGGCGCCCGCGGCCGCGGCGGCAGGATCCTTGTGCTCGGCGAGGACGCCGCACGTCGGGCACATGGGCACCGCCTCGCGCGCGAAGAGCGCGCAGAAGTACGGCTCGAGATCGGCCATCGTCGCGACGGTGGATCGCGAGCTCTTCACCGGCGCGCGGCGATCGACGGCGACGCCCGCGGCGACGGGATCGAGTGAGTCGATCGGCGGACGCTCGAGGCGCTCGAGGAACTGGCGCGCGTACGGGCTGAAGCTCTCGACGAAGCGGCGCTGCCCCTCGGAGTACAGCGTGTCGAGCGCGAGCGACGACTTGCCGGCGCCGGAGACGCCGGTGATCGCGACGAGCTCGCCGGGGCGGATGTCGAGGTCGACGCCCGCGAGGTTGTGCGTGCGCGCGCCGCGGAGCCGGATCGTGTGCATGGAGGATCGCTGGTGTTGCGACGCGCCGCACCGGACGCAAGCGCGAACGCGCCGCGCCCGCCAACTCGACCGCGCACGCGCGATTTGGAGGCTGAAATACGCGAAATGCGCGCGCGCTACTCGGGCACCTTCTCCGCGAGCGCCTGGTACTTCGGGCAGTGGTGCACGACGTCCGTGATCTGCTCGGTGCCGCCGAGCGTCGGCAGGTTCGCGCCGCGGATGGCCGGGTCCTCGAGCGTCGAGATGATCGAGCCCCAGAAGCCGTATTGATAGATGTCCTCGACGTCCCGCCTCCGCTGGTGTCGCTCGACGACGAGCACGCCGCGAGGCCGACCCCCGACGGCGATCGCGACGAGCGCCGCGCGCGTGGCGTGGTTCGACCCGATCACGGGCAGTTCTGCGGGGTGTCGTGCTCGATGGTGCCGGTGACCTGCACGACCTCGAAATCATCGCCGCTCAGCTGATCCCAGGCGGCGTGGAAGCCGTCGTCGTCCCAGTTGGCGTTCGGCTCGCCGCTCACGTACCAGTTCGACCCGTTGTCGGCGACGAACATGCCGTACTTCTGCAGCGCCTGGAGGACGACCTTCGGCTGCGCGTTCGCCCCGGCGATGACGTTCATCACGCTCGAGCTCGTCTTGAGCCGCAGGCGCAGGCCCATCGGCGGCGCGCTCGAGCTCGACGAGCTGCCCGCCTCGTGGCGCGCGGGCGAGATCCAGGCGCTCTGCGACGTGTCGATGGTGAAGCGCAGCGCGTGGTTGATCGCGCCCGCCATCACCTCGTCGTAGCGGACGAGCCCCGGGTAGATCGGGAGGCCCGCCGCGTCCGCGCTCGTCCAGCAGTCGGGCCGCAGCGCGCCCGTGCTCAGGTCGAAGATCGCGCCCGAGCCCGCCTGCCAGCTGCCGCCGTTCGGACGCGTGTTCCAGAGCTCGTAGAGCTTGCACTCGGAGGTGTCGACCAGGAGGATGTGGTGGTCGCCGCCCTGCTCGCGGGGCGGGTTCGCGGGGATCGGATACGGCCCCGGATCGCTCTCGTCCGCGTAGTCGAACTGCACCGGCACCTTCTGCACGGAGCTGTCGACGAAGCCGAACGGGATGCCGTCCCCGCAGCACGAGTCGAAGTCGGCGTGGAGCGGCCCGTCGCCGCCGTGCGAGTTGATGAACTGGATGTAGCTGTCCGAGTTCGGGTCGACGTTCATCGTGTCGACCGGCGTGTTCCACGGGTCCGTCGACGGGAACACGGGGCAGCTCCCGGGGCTGCCCGTCGCGGTGCTCGTCGTGGTGGTCGTGGTCGTCGTCGTGGTCGTCGTCGTCGCGGTCGTCGTCGGGCCCGCGCCGCCTTGCGCGCTCGAGGTGCCCTGCGAGGCCCCGCCCTGCGACGTCGACGTCGTGCTGCCGTGGTGCGTCGACGCGGTGCTCGCGTCCCCTCCGCCCGCGGTCGACGCGTTCGACGCGTCCGACCCGCAGCCGACCAGGAGGATCATCGACGCCGCCGCGAGCTTCACGTGCGTGTTCATGCCGCCGATGCTCTCAGACTTCGGATCTCCACGGAAGCTCGAGGAGCCTCCCGAGAGCATGTATGCTCCAGGCTTTCGATGGGTGGCACGAGCGCGAACGATCCGCGGACGCCGGTCTCCGACGGACCGCCGCTGCGCCCGTCGGGGCGGCCGTCGGCCCACCCCGTCGGCGTGCCGGCGATGGGCACCATCGTGGACGGCAAATACGAGCTCGTGCGCGTGCTCGGCATCGGCGGCATGGGCGCCGTCGTCGCCGCGCGCCACGCGAAGCTCGGCCAGTCGTTCGCCCTCAAGTTCCTGCTCGCCGAGGCGACGCGACAGCCCGAGGCGCTCGCCCGGTTCGCGCGCGAGGGCCGGGCGGCTGCCGCGCTGCGGAGCGAGCACGTCGCGCGCGTGACCGACCTCGGCGCGCTGCCCACGGGCGAGCCGTACCTCGTGCTCGAGTACCTGCACGGGACCGATCTCAATCGGCTCGTCGAGACCGAGGGGCGCCTCGCGCCCGAGCGCGCCGTCGACTTCGTCCTGCAGGCGCTCGAGGCCCTCGCCGAGGCGCACGCGAACGGGATCATCCACCGCGATCTGAAGCCCGCGAACCTGTTCCTCACGACGCGCGTCGACGGCGGGCCGCTCGTGAAGATCCTCGACTTCGGCATCTCGAAGCTCGTCGCCGACTCCGAGCGCATCACCGCGTCCAGCACCGTCATGGGCTCGCCGCACTACATGTCGCCCGAGCAGATCAAGAGCGTGAAGAACGTCGACGCGCGGACCGACGTGTGGGCCGTCGGCGTCATCTTGTACGAGCTCGTCACGGGCAAGCTCCCGTTCGACGCGGACTCGATGCCGGGCATCGTCGCCGCGATCGTCACCGAGCCGCCGACGCCGCCGACCGCCCACGTGCCCGATCTGCCGCGCGACCTCGAGGCGGTGATCCTCGCGTGCCTCGAGAAGGACCGGAACAAGCGCGTGCGCGACGTGGCCGAGCTCGCCGAGCGCCTCGCGCCGTTCGCGTCGGCCGCAGGCCGCGGCGACGTCGAGAGCATCCGCCGCGTCGCGCAGAGCGGCGCGCTGCGGGCGGCGACGATCGCCTCCGTCGCCGGCGCG
>DASYCF010000760.1:0-5577 GCA_036500365.1 Byssovorax sp. | reverse complement strand
GGTCGAGCGCCTCGCGCAGGTACATCGTCGCCTCGCTCCCGCGCTGGCGCTCGTGCGACACGTACGCGAGCGCGCCGAGCACGACGGCGCGATCGGGGCCGCTCGGGCCGGCGAGATCGAGCGCCTCACGCAGCACGCCGTCGGCGTCCGTCAGGTCGCCGGCGTGCGCCAGCGCCTCGCCGAGCTTGCGGCAGAAGATCAGCACCGCGCGCATGGGGTCGTCGAGCTCGCCGCGGAAGATCTCGCGCCGCGACAGATCGAGGCCCCGGCGCAGCGCGAGCACGCAGCCTTGCTGATCGCCCCGCGACGCCGCGCGATCGGCCACCTGCTCGAGCAGCATCAGCGCCTCGAACGAGTCCTGCGCGTGGTACGCGTGGAGCGCGCGGACCTCGAGCGGCTGCGGGCCGTTCGCGGGCGTCAGGCCGTGCGCGGTCGCGTGGAGCTCGCGGCGCACGCCGGCGGGGATCGTCGCGAGCGTCACGTCGCGCACGAGCGGGTGCGCGATGCGGATGCCCGCCACCGTCTCGACGAGGAGGCCCGCGACGCCGAGCGTCGCGATGAGGTCGTCGAGGTTCGTGAGCTCCGGCGCGAGCGCGGAGATGCCCGGGCGATCGGCGGCGTCACCCAGCACGGCCACCGCCTGCAGCGTGCGCCGCGCCTCGATCGGCAGGCGCTCGATCCTCAGCGCGATGATGTCGGCCATGCGCGGCGGCGGATCGCTGCCGCCCTCGAGGTTGAAGCGGATGAGCTGGTCGATGTAGAGCGGCGGCACGGCGCGCCCGTCGTTGCCCTGCGCCTTCGGCGCGCCGCTGCCCTTCACGAGCGACGCGGCGACCGTCGTCGGCAGGCCGGCGAGGTTGCGCACGCCGCCCATGCGCCACCCTGGATCGAACCCGGGCACGTGCGCGCCCAGGATCAACATCGGCGCGAGCGGCGGCTCGTTGATGACGTCGGCGAAGGCGTTGCGGCTCGATCCGTCGACCGCGTGCAGGTCGTCGATCGCGAGCAGGACGCGCGAGCGCCGCGCGTTCTGGTGCGCGCGCGTCATGGCCCAGCGCAGCGCCTCGGCGGCGATGAAGCGCTTCTCCTCGGGCGTGAGCGTGCCGCTCGGCGGCTTGGTCCACACGTGCGGGCGCGAGGTGTCGCGGCGGCTCTCGCGGCCGAAGATGTCGGACAGGCCGCGCCGCGCCTCCGGCGTGGTCGCGCCCCAATCCGCCGGGTCGCCGCCGCCGGGGGGCAGCGCGGCGAGGCCGGTGATCGCCTCGCGCAGCGCGTAGTTGCCGACCTCGGCCCACCAGGGATCGGGGCCGACCTGCACGATGACGTCGCCCTCGCGCGCCGCGAGCACGAGGAACTCGTTCAGGAGCCGCGACTTGCCGACGCCGTGATCGGCGACGAGGCGCGCGGCCTGGAGCGACGTCTCGACCTCGATGCGCGCGGCGCCGAGCCAGTCGAGATCCTCCTCGCGGGCGGTGAACGGCACGGGCAGGCGCGGCAGGCTCGACTCGCGGCCGCGGCGCTGCGTGAAGCCCGGCCGGCCGGAGGTGCGCGACGGCGCGGGGCTGCCCGTGGCGACGACGCGCGCGCCGCAGTCGCCGCAGAACTTCTGACCGCGCGGGACCAGCGTGCCGCACGACGTGCACGCGACGCCGCCGACGCTGTCGAGCGAGAACCGACCCGAGGTCGTGTCGCTCGCCGCGAGCGCGTCGCGGAGGGCCTGCGCGAACTCGTCGGCCGTCTGGAAGCGGCGCGACGGATCCTTCTCGAGCGACCGCATGGTCACGTCGACCAGCGCGTCGGGGATCTCGCGCTCCGGCGCGATCGTCGCGGGGTCCGGCGGCGGCAGCGACAGGTGCATCAGCACGACCTGCGTCGGCGACTCGGCCTCGAACGGGAGGCGGCCGGTCAAGAGCTGGAACAGGATCACGCCGCACGCGTAGAGGTCGCTCCGCGCGTCGATCGCGTCGCCGCGGCCCTGCTCGGGCGCCATGTAGTCCGGTGTGCCGCAGACGATGCCGGGGCTCGTGATGTTCGTCGCGGTGATGTCCTGCTTCATCTTCGCGAGGCCGAAGTCGACGACCTTCACGAAGTCGCCGCCCGTGCGCATCGGCTCGAGGACGACGTTCTCGGGCTTCAAGTCGCGGTGGATGATGTCGAGGTGGTGCGCCTCGGCGAGGGCGGCGAGCACCTGGCACAGCACCTCGACGATGCGCTTGAACGGGAGCGGCCCGTCCTCGTAGATCACGCGGGCGAGGTCGCGCCCGCGCAGGAACTCCATGACGAGGTAGAGCTGCGAGCCGTTCTTGCCGAAGTCGATGACGCCGACCGAGTTCGGGTGGTTCAGGCGGCTCGCCGCGCGCGCCTCGGTGATGAAGCGGACCGACGCGCTCTCGTCGCCGAGCAGGTGCGGGTGGATGATCTTGACGGCGACCGTGCGGCCGAGCGCCTTCTGCTCGGCGCGGTACACGCGGCCCATGCCGCCGACGCCCACGAGATCGAGGATGACGTAGCCGCCCGGGAGCGTGGTCCCGATGAGCGGATCGTCGGTCTTTCGGGAGAGCTCCGAGATGGGGAAGCCGCACACCGGGCAGAACTTGTGCGCTTGTTCGCACGGATTTCCGCACTGCGGGCACACCGTCTCCGACACGCGGTGAACCTATCACGGAAGCCACGGTGCTCGCACGGGGTGCGAATCGACCGAAACGGCGCGCGGCCAGGCTCTTTCCGGCGCGCGCTCCGCGCCCGGGGCCCGGCTTCTTTCCGCGATTCGGGCGCATGCGCTAACCTCCCGCCGCTATGGCGACGCAACGCCTCCGCCTCGGAACGCTGCTCGTCGACGCGAAGCTCGTCACGCAGGGCGATCTCGACGCCGTGCTCGCGACGCAGCGGACGGACGGACGTCGCCTCGGCACGCTGCTCGTCGAGCGCGGGCTCATCAACGAGACGCAGCTCACGCAGATCCTGTCGCACCAGCTCGCCGTGCCGTGGGTGAGCCTGCTGCACATCGAGTTCTCGAGGCAGCTCTTGAACCTCGTCCCGCACGACGTGGCCGAGCGCTACTGCCTCGTGCCGATCTACGTGCGCCACGTGCGAAACCAGGGCGAGACGCTCTACGTCGCGATGGACGACCCATCGAACGAGGAGGGCCTGAAGGCGTGCGGCGAGCACTCGGGGTTGCCCGTGCGCGCGATGATCGCGCCGCCCCAGGACATCCGCAGCGCGATCCGCGTGTACTACGGCGTCGCGCCGCGCCCGCCGTCGCAGCCGCCGCCCGCGAGCCTCGAGGCGCTGGCCGTGCCGGTCGCGGCCGCGCCGCCCGAGGTCGAGGTCCACGCCGAGGAGGCGCCGCCGAGCAGCGGCGACGTCCACGTCGAGCACGACGAGCCCGCGGTCGACGCGCAGGTGGCGGAAGGCAGCGTTGACGAACTGCGAGGCTCTGGAGAGCCGCAAGGCGGCTCGGACGAGCCGCAAGGGGGCGCCGGAGAGCCGCAAGGCGGCTCGGACGAGCCGCAACGGGGCGCCGGAGAGCCGCAAGGCGGCTCGGACGAGCCGCAACGGGGCGCTGAACAGGTCGCGCCCGGGGCCGCGGACGGCGACGACGGGCCGGAGATCTCGACCGAGGAGGTCGTGCCGCCGCCGCGCAAGTCGCGCAAGCAGCGCATGGTCGTGCGCGACGTGCCCGACTTCCTGCGCGAGGCCGAGGCGCCCGCGCCGTCGGCCGCAGCGTCGGAGTCCGAGCCGCCGCCGTCGACGGGTCGGCCCGTCGCCGAGATCCCGAAGCCGCGCGGTCGATCGCCGCGCATGGTGGCGCTCACGCTGCTCGACGGTACGACGATCACGCTGCCGGCGAAGCCCGCGGTCGCGGGCGAGGCGCCGCCGCCGGTCGCCGCCGGGCCGACGGGCGACCGCGCCGAGGGCCTCACCGCGCGCGACCTCGTCGCCGCGCTGCGGGCCGTGAGCCACGGCGCCGACGCGACCGAGATCCTCGGCGCCGATCACCGCTGGGAGACGATGTTCGCCGCGCTCCTGTCGCTGCTGCTCAAGAAGCACCTCATCGCCGACTGGGAGTTCGTCGAGGAGCTCAAGAAGATTTAGCGGCGCCGGCGGCGACGAGCGCGTCGATCTCCGCGTCGGTCAGGCCGCCGTCCTTGAGCACGTCGCGCGTGTGCTCGCCCATCCGCGGCGGCGGCGCGAACGACGTGTCCCTCGGCGTGACGGGCAGGCGCAGCTGGGGCACGGGGCCGCGCGGCGTGTCGAGCTCGAAGAAGACGCCGCGCGCGGTGAGCTGCGCGTCGCCCTTGAGCTCTTCGGGGGCGAGCACCGGCTCGAGGCAGACGTCGTGGTGCGTCGCGAACTCGACCCACGCGTCGCGAGGGCGGCTCGCGATGATCTCGGCGACCTTGCGCTTGAGCTCGACCTGGTGCGGGCCGGGGAAGAGCGCCTCCATCGACGGCTCGAGGCCGACGGCGGCGCAGAACGCGAACCAGAACTTGGGCTCGAGCGCGCCGAGCGCCATCGGCTCTCCGTCGCCCGCGAGGTACGTGTTGTACGGGGCGATGCCGCCGGAGAGCACCTCGTCGCCGCGCCGCGTGGTGAGGCCGGCGAGCGCGGGCGCGAGCGTCGTCGACGCGAAAGGGAGCGCGCCGTCCGACATCGCGACGTCGAGCACGCAGCCCTCGCCGGTCTGGTCGCGCTCGGCGAGCGCCGCGAGGATCGCGACGACGCTCCACAGCCCGCCGCTGACGTCGGCCATCTGGAAGCCGGGCACGGCCGGCGGCGCGCCCGCGGGTCCTTGCGCGCCGAGCACGCCGGCCCGCGCGAGGTAGTCGATGTCGTGCCCGGCGCGGCGCGCGAGCGGCCCCGTCTGCCCGTAGCCGGTGAGCGCGCAGATGATCAGGCGCGGGTTCGCGGCGCGGAGGACCGCGTGCCCGAGGCCGAGCCGATCGAGCACGCCGGGCCGGAACTGATCGAAGAGGACGTCGTACGACGCGACGATTCGAAGCAGGGCGGCGCGACCTTCGGCCTTCTTCAGGTCGAGGATCGCGCTGCGTTTGCCGCGGTTCAGGAGCTGGAACGCCGCGGACTCGCCGGCCACCTCGGGCGGCATGTGCCGGAGGTAGTCGCCGCCTTGCGCGTCCTCGATCTTGTCGACGGTCGCGCCGAGGTCGGCGAGGACGAGCGTGGCGAACGGCCCCGGCAGGAGCCGCGAGAGGTCGAGGACGCGGACGTCGCGGAGCGGTCGCATCGCGCCCTCGACCCGACGATCAGCCGAGCGTGAAGAGCTTGCCGAGCTTCATCGCGAGCATCGTGTTGCCGCCGACCTTGAGCTTGCCGGCGAAGAAGAGCTGCGTGCCGTTCGCCTGCGGGTTCTCGGAGAGCTTCTGGAAGTCGTCGGTCGAGATCGTGATGGTGCACTCGGCCGTGCCGGGGTTGCCCTTCTCGCACTTCGGCGCGTCCTTCGCGTCGATGTACCACTCGCCGCCGCCGTCGCCGGTGATGTTGATCTGGAACGTGGCGCCGATCTCCTTCGCCTTGTCCGGGTGCTCCACCATCTTGGCGGGGATCTGCTCGTTGAAG
>DASYCF010000759.1:0-3664 GCA_036500365.1 Byssovorax sp. | reverse complement strand
ACCATCGTCGGCGAAGGCGCCGCGACCGATCTCGCCGCGCAGTCCGCGCGCTGCGCGCTCGCGCTCCGCGATTTGCTCCCCGAGATGCCCATCGCGCTCGCGACGGGGGCGGGCGTCGCCGCCTCGGCGCCGCACGCGTCGCGGCCCGCGTTCGCGCTCGTCGATCGCGCCGTCGCCCTGGTCGCGACGGACCGGCCGGGCATCCGGCTCGACGACGTCACCGCCGGCCTGCTCGACGTGCGCTTCGCGGTCGAGTCCGACGGCGGCGGCCTCACGCTGCGCGGCGAGCGCGACGTCATCGAGGCGCAGCGCACGCTGCTCGGCCGGCCGTACCCGTGCGTCGGACGCGACAGCGAGATCGAGTTCCTCGACGGCATCGTGCAGGGGGCCTTTGCGTCCGGCGTCGTCCGCGCCGCCCTGGTGACGGCGCCCGCCGGTCGCGGGAAGTCGCGCGTGCGCTTCGAAGTGCTCCGGCGCGTGAAGGAGCGCGGCGAGCGCGCCACGGTGCTCTTCGCGCGCGGCGACTCGGTGAGCGCCGGCTCGCCGTTCGGCCTGCTCGCGCCCGCCATCCGCCGCGCGGCGGGCGTGCTCGAGGGCGAGCCGTCGGGCGTGACGAGGAAGCGGCTCCGCGCTCGCGTCGGCCGGCACGTTCGGCCCGAGCTCGTCGGTCGCGTGTCGGCGTTCCTCGGCGAGCTCGCGGGCCTCCCGCCGAGCGACGACGATCCCGTCGACCTCCGAGAGGCACGCCGCGACGCGGTGCTCATGGGCGACGCGCTCGAGGCCGGCTTCCTCGCGTTCCTCGACGCGGAGGTCGCCGCGCAGCCCGTCGCGCTCGTCCTCGAGGACCTCCACTGGGGCGATCTACCGAGCGTGCGCTTCGTCGACGCGGCGCTGCGCGAGCTCGACGGCAAGCGCTTCTGCGTGCTCGCCTTCGCGCGGCCCGAGGTGCACGCGACCTTCCCCGACCTCTGGGCCGGCCACGACGTGCAGGAGCTCCGCCTCTCGCCGCTCGGGCCCACGGCGTCGACCGAGCTCGCGCGCGGCGTGCTCGGCGACGCGGCCTCCGACGACGTGATCGCGCGCGTCGTCGAGCGCGCCGGCGGCAACGCGTTCTACCTCGAGGAGCTCATCCGCGCCGTCGCGCAAGGTACGCCGAGCGACGCGCTGCCCGAGACCATCCTCGGCATGGTGCAGACGCGCCTCGACGCGATGGGCGCGGAGGTGAAGCGCACGCTGCGCGCCGCGAGCGTCTTCGGGCAGACGTTCTGGCTCGGCGGCGTGACGGCGCTCCTCGGCGGCGACGCGCGCTCCGGGCAGGTGAAGGATCTGCTCCACGAGCTCGTCGATCGCGAGGTGATCGCCGCGCAGGGCGAGGGCGGCATCGCGGGCGAGAGCGCGTTCATCTTCCGGCACGCGCTGCTGCGCGACGCCGCGTACGCGATGCTCACCGATCACGATCGCACGCTCGGCCACCGCCTCGCGGGCGCGTGGCTCGAGGACGCCGGGCTCGCCGAGCCGATGGTCCTCGCCGAGCATTTCGATCGCGGCGAGGTGCCCGCGCGCGCTGCCGTCTGGTACCGGCGCGCCGCCGAGCACGCGCTCGAGGGCAACGATCTCGCCGGCGCGGTCGAGGGCGCCGAGCGCGCGATCCGCTGCGGCGCGGCGCACGTCGCGCACGGCGAGCTGCGGCTCGTGGTGTGCGAGGCGCACAAGTGGCGCGGCCGCCTGGCCGACGCGTACGGCTTCGGGGTCGAGGCTGCGCGCCACCTCGTCGCCGGCTCGCCGCTCTGGTTTCGCGCCGTGGGCGAGGTGATCGCGCTCGCAGGCCAGCTCGCGCGCATCGACGATCTCGCCGTGTGGACCGCCGAGGCGGCGCGCGCGACGCCGGTCGACGGCAACGCGACGCCGCGCCCGGCCCGCCGCGCAGGCTCGCGGGCGGATCCTGCCGAGCTCTACGCCGCCCACCGCGCCTCGCGCGCCGACGCCGTCGACACCGGCGGCCTTCGCGAAGGCTCCGCTGGCCCGGGACGTGATCGCAGCGCGAGCCGCGACGTGGCCACGGGGGCGAAGGTCGTCGCGCTCTGTCGCGCCGTCTCCGCGCTGCTGCAGCTCGGTCGACGCGACGAGGCTGACGCCGTGCTCGACCTCGTCCAGCAGGTCGCGCCGAACCTCGGCAAGCTCGACCGGCGCACCGCCGCGCGCGTCCACACGGCGTGGGCGACGCGCGCGCTCCACATGGGCCACTTCGGCGCCGCGCTCACCGAGCACGTGCAGGCGCTCACGGCGTTCGACGCCGCCGGCGACGTGCGCAACGTGGCGCTCACGCACATCAACGTCGGCGTCGAGCAGATCGAGCTCGGCGACTACGAGTCGGCGGAGGAGTCGCTCCTGCGCGCGCTCCGCGCCGCCTCGCGCATGGGGCTCGCCAACGTGCGCGGGTGGGCGCAGAACAACCTCGGTCACGTCCTCGTGCGCCTCGGCCGCCTCGACGAGGCGCGCGACGCCCTCGACCGCGCCGCCGCGACGGGCCGCGCGCAGGGCTCGCGCAGGCTCGAGGTCGCGTCGATCGTCTACGGCGCGAAGCTCGATCTCGTCTCGGGCGACGCAGCGCGCGCCGTCGAGCGCGCGCGCGAGGCCGCGACGCTCGCCGCCGAGATCCCGCCGCTCCGCGCGTCCGCGCTCGCCGTCCTCGCCCGCGCGCTGCTCGCCCTCGGCGGCCACGAGGGGGAGGCGCTCGAGTGCGCGACCGAGGCGTACGAGCTCGTGCCGTCATCGGGCAGCGGGGAGGGTGAGGGCGAGGTCTGGCTCGCGCGCATCGAGGCGCTCGCCGCGGTCGGCGACGAAGAGGGCGCGCGCGCGGCCGCCGCGTCGGCGAAGGCGAGCCTCCTCGCCCGCGCCACGATGCTCGACGAGGTCGCCGCGCAGGGCCGCATGCTCCGGCGCGTGTCCGAGAACGCGCGCATCCTCGAGATCGCGGCCGCCTATCGCGTGTGAACCGCGCGGCGAACGCGATATCATCCGGCCATGCGAACGCTCCTCGTCCTCGCGGTCGCGTCGCTGTCGCTCGCGGCGTGCGCCGAGCCGCCGCCGCCCGTCAGCCCCGCCGCGGCCGAGGTCGCCCGCGCGCGGTACGTCGTCTGGCAGAAGGACCAGCGCATCGCCGCGCTCGAGGAGCAGAACCGCGCGCTCGCCGCCGACCTCCGCGCGCGCGACGCCGCTCGGCAGAAGCAGGCCGACGACGAGCGGGCCGACCTCGTGCGCCGCGTCGACGACCTCGCGCGGGCGAACGCCGATCTCGCCGTCGCAGTCAGCGACATGAAGCGCGCGGCCGACGCGCGCGCCGGAGTCCGCGCGTCCGCGCCCATGCAGCCGGTCGAGACGTCGAACGACGAGATCCGCCGCCTCCGCGAGCAGCTCGAGCGCGCGGGCTTCGGCGGCGTCACGCTCAACGCGGCGCAGGTCCGCGCGCTGCTCCGCTCGATTCGGCCGACGCGACCCATCGACGAGACGAGCCCGTTTGCGCTCTGATGCGGCCGCATGAACGTGCGTCGTCGACGTGAGCGTCGTCGCTTCGGCGTCGAGCGCGCGCTCGTCCTCGCCGGCGCGGCGCTCGCCGCGGCGCTCGGCGCGCTGTCGCTCGGCGGCTCGCCTGCCTGCGTCGTGC
>DASYCF010000758.1:0-1906 GCA_036500365.1 Byssovorax sp. | reverse complement strand
GGCCGAGGACGAGATCAACTACCGCCGCACGGTCACCGCCCGGCGGCAAATCGACGGCGCGCGCTTCGTCGTGGTCGCCACGATCGCCGCGCACGGCTATGGCGTCGACACCTCGCTCGTCGTCGAGTCCGTGAGCCCGCGGCGCACTCCGGCGGCGCTCACGCGGAGCGGCGTCCACGCGCGGGTCAACGTCGCCATGCTGCTCGCCCTGCACGACGCCGAACTCGTCGACTGACGCCGCTTCGCCGCCGAAGCTGACGACGCGGCCGCGGGCCGCGGTCCCAATCCCCGGCGTAGGTCCGCTCCTTCGACTCGCAGCCGCCGAAAGCGGTGCTACGTTGGACTTCGGCCTCGGATGGGAGCGAGAGCTCCGGGAATCATCCCGCGGCGGAGTCACCGCTGCAGCCGGGGAAACAGGTCACGCATTCGCGTCGCGAAAGCGCGGCCGCTCGTTGAACACCCGCAATCGCCCCCGCGGTTGGTTTTCGCGGGGAATCCGGGTGCCGGCACGCCGGAGGAGGGATGGCGACATGCACAGTACCAGTGGCTCGAACCCGGAGGCTGGGAACCGCTGACCATCACGACTGCGATGGGTCGCCCAGGGTCGCGGCGCGCGGCGCAGAACGCTGCGCGCGGAAAGCGCGAACCAGTCCGCGAAGCGGCGTGAGCCGTTCGACGTGACGCGGGCCCGGGAGCGGCAGAGTCGCTCCCGCAGCCGCACGACCGAGGCCGCGCAGACGCGCGCCTCGCACCGTGCGCACCCACCGTGACGGTACAGAGGCCTCCGGAATGAGGCCCGGGCGGGTCGGGCGCGACGGACAAGTCCGCGCCCGGCCCGTTTTTCATTTCGAACCCTTCGTCGCCGCGAACTTGGCCCTGCGACGCCGACTTGGCTACGCGGTGCGGATGCGCGTTTCTTTCGTCGTGGGGATGGCGGCCGTGGCGCTCTTCGCTTCCGGGTGCATCGCGAACCCGTTCGGATCGACCTCCGACTCGTCGACGTCGACGACCGCGGACCTCCCGGGGACGCTCATCGGCACGTACGGCGTCACGGCGATCGAGACCGCGAACTCGTGCGGCGAGGGCGCGCTCGGCGAGACGGCCGACTGGAGCTTCACCGTGAGCTTCTCGGAGGACGGCTCGACCGTCTACTGGAACAGCGGCAACGGCCCCATCACCGGCGTCCTCGGCTCCGACGGCATCAGCTTCTCGTTCGTCAACTCGATCGTGACCGACATGCGGATGTCGACGACGACGAGCGATCCGCAGACGTCGACCGGCTTCTGGGGCGCGGGCGGCGGCACGGGGACGTACGGCCTGCCCGCGTGCTCGGTCGAGCGCGATGACGCGGCGAGCGGGTTCTTCTCGGGCGACGTGGTGACGTCGTCGACGTCGGCGCTCACCTTCAGCGGCTCGCTCATCTACGAGTACTCGCCGACGCCGGGCTCGAGCTGCGAAGATCTCGTCACCGGCTCCCCGACCGCCGCGCCGCAGTTCCTGGCGCTCCCGTGCAGCATGGCGTTCACGCTCGGCGGCACGCGCGAGTAGCACCGCGGTTTGATACGCTGCGCGCGTGACGTCGTCGTTCGACCGACGGATCGCCGCGCGCGCGGCCGGGTACGCCGCGCTCGCGGGCGCGCTCGCGCTCCTCGTCGTCGCGGCTACGGATCCGCTGTCGTCGTGGCGTCAACGGATCGGGCTCGCGGGCGCGCTCCTGCCCGCGGCCGGAGCCGTCGGCGCGTTCGTCGCGATCACGCGGGCGCGGCGGCTCGGCGAGGTGCGCGCGCTCGGCGCGGTCGGCGTGTCGGCCGCGCGCGTCGCGGCGGGCGCGGTTGTCGGCGGGGCGCTCGTCGGGCTCGCGGCGCCCGCGATCACGGCGTCCGGCGTCGTCGATCTCGGCGCGCTG
>DASYCF010000757.1:0-2856 GCA_036500365.1 Byssovorax sp. | reverse complement strand
CGACCAGATGCAGCGCGCGTTCGAGGACTGGCTGCGCGCCGCCTCCGCCACGCGCGCCGTGGCGCTCGTGCTCGAGGATCTCCACTGGGGCGACGCGCCGACCGTGCGCTACGTCGACGCGGCGCTGAGCTGGAAGGATCGCCCGATCTTCGTGCTCGCGCTCGGCCGCCCCGAGACGGAGGATCTGTTCGTCAAGCTCTGGAGCCGGCGTCACGTGACGCGCGTCTCGCTGCCCGAGCTCGGCAAGCGCGCGGCGGCCGACCTCGCGCGCGACGTGCTCGGGCCCGCCGCGGATCCGAAGGTCGTCGAGCGCGTCGTGGAGCGCGCCGCCGGCAACGCGCTGCACCTCGAGGAGCTGCTCCGCGCGGCCGTGGAGCGCGCCGACGACGCGCCGCCCGACACGATCCTCGCCATGCTCGCCGTGCGCCTCGAGCGGCTCGAGGCCGAGGCGCGCCGCACGCTGCGCGCGGGCAGCGTGTTCGGTCGCACGTTCTGGTCCGGCGGCGTCGCCGCGCTGCTCGAGGCCGAGCCCGCATGGGTCCTCCGGTCGCTGCGCGAGCTCGCCGCGCAGGAGCTCGTCGCGGTGCGCGAGCGCAGCGACTTCCCCGGCGAGGCCGAGGTGGTCTTTCGCCACGCGCTCACCCGCGACGCGGCGTACGCGATGCTGACCGAGGCCGACCGCGCGCACGGCCACCTCGCCGCCGGCGCGTGGCTCGAGGCGCGCGGTGAGACCGACGCGATCGTCTGCGCAGAGCACTTCGAGCGAGGCGGTGACGGCGCGCGCTCCGCGACGTGGTTCCTCCGCGCCGCGGCGCAGGCGATGTCGGGCAACGATTTCCCCGCGGCCATCGCGCGCGCGGATCGGGGGCTCGCGCGGGCGGAGGGCCCGCTCGCCGGCGAGATGCGGCTCGTGCAGGCCGAGGCGCACCGGTGGCGCGGGGAGCCGTCGCGCGCCGAGCTGGCGGCGGCCGCGGCGGTCGCTGCGCTCGTCGAGGGGACGCCGGCTTGGTTCACGGCCGCGACCGAGCTCGCGACGGCGACCGCGCACCAGGGCAAGCTCGCCGACGCCAACGCGCTCCTCGCGCGCATGCTCGCGGTCGCCGAGCGCGGCCCGCCGGACGACGCGACCCGGCTCGCGCTCGCGCGCGGCTTCATGCTGCTCTCGCAGATCGGCGGCGGCGCGACGGCGCACGCGCTCGCTGCGCGCGTCGAGGCGACCGTACCGCCCGGCGCCCCGTGGGATCCCGCGGTGCGCGCGCGCCTGTCGTTCGGCGAAGGCATTCGCGCGCTCGGCGCCGGCGACGCGCCGGCCTACATCGCGGGCATGAACGCCGCGCAGGCCGAGTTCGCGCGGGCCGGCGAGCTCCGCGCCGCGTGCCAGACCTCCGTCAACGCGGCGTACGGGCGCATGAGCGTCGGCGACTGGGCCGCCGCCGAGCGCGCGCTGAGCGAGGGCCTCGTCACGGCGGAGCGCATGGGGCTCGACTACGTCGCCGCCACCGCGCGCCACAACCTCGGGATGGCGCTCGCGCACCTCGGCCGCTTCGACGAGGCGCTCGCCGCCGAGTCCGAGGCCTTGCGCGCGCTGCTCGCCCAGCAGTCGAGCCAGATCGAGGCGGCCGCACGCGCGTACCTCGCCGAGATCCAGCGGCTCGCCGGGAGCGCGCACGCGGCGACCGAAGAGGCCGAGCGCGCGGTCGACGCGGCGCGCGCGCGCACGCCCAACTCGCTCCCGCTCTGCCTCGCCGTGCTCGCGCGCGCCCTGCTCGACGACGGCCGCGCCGACGACGCGCTCGCGGCGGCCGAGGAGGCGATCACCGCGCTCGACGTCACGCGCCGGACCGACGAGGCGGAGGCGATGGTGCACGTCGCGCTCGTCGAGGCCGCCCGCGCCACCGGCCACCACGACCGCGCGCTCGAGGTCCTCCGCGCGGCGCGAAGGCGGCTCGAGGACCGGGCCGCGCTCATGACCGATCCCGAGGTGCGCTCGAGCTTCCTCGCCCATGTCCCCGACAACGCGCGCCTGCTGGAGCTCTCGCGCGAGCTCGGCGTCGCGTCCTCGAGCGCAGCAGGGTCGTAGCTTCGTCGAAGCCTTGACGGAACCACCCAACGACGTGCGCCGCGACGGCGCTTCCATGCGGCTACACCGCTCCGTTCGCTTCACGCTCGACGTCCTCGAGCGCAGTCGCGATGGCCTCGTCGTCCGCGCTGGCGGCGGCCTCGAGCGCGATTCGCAGCTTCGGCGCGGCGGTCGCGGACGTCGCCGCGTCGACCCGCGCGCGCGCGGTCGGGTCGAGCTGCGCGCCGAGCGCGACGGCGGCGGACGCCCGCGCGACGGCGGCCGCGCGCGGGTCTTCGACGATGCGGAGCAGCGTGTCTTGCGGGACGGGCGCGTCGCGCGGCCCCGCGTCGGCGCTCGCGGTCATTCGACGGAGGCGCGCGACCCACGCCGCCGCCGTGGAGTCGCCTCGCTCGAGCGCGGCCGCGTACGCGCCGTCGCCCGCCTTCGCGCTCGCCTCGACGGCGCTCGTGATCGCTGCGGCGAGCTCGTCGGCGCGGTCGCTCGCCCCGAACTGGTCCTCGCCGAGCGGCACCTCGAGCGGCGCGCTCGACGTGAGGTCGACCTTGACCGAGACGAACGTCTTCCCGCCCGAGCGCTGCCGAAAGATGCGCGCGTCCTCGATGTCGTCGAAGCGGACGAAGCGCTTCGGACCGCGCAGATCGACGAGCATGCCGTCTTTGCCGAGGTCGACGTACCCGGGCAGGTTCAAGAAGACGAGCAGCGGCACGACCATCGCGCCGAGGCCCGCGGCCAACACGATCGGCGGCAGGTGCAGCCACCCGACGAGCAGCGCG
>DASYCF010000756.1:0-10517 GCA_036500365.1 Byssovorax sp. | reverse complement strand
CCTGAAGGGGCGAGCCACTCGCTGCGCGCCGCGCGGCTAGGGAGGCCGCGCGGAGCGTACTCTGGTACGCGAGCACGGCCGACCGACGCCGCGCGGATGCGCAGTAGAGTGGATCGCCCCCTTCAGCGGCGGACGGGGATGATTTGGACGCGCCTCGCCTCGCCCTCGCCGTCGCTCTTGGTGACGACGCCGGCGAACTTCGCGAGGGCGAGGTGGACCACGCGGCGGTCCTGCGGGTTCATCGGCTCGAAGGTGATGATCTTCCCCTCGTCGACGGCCTTCTTGCCGAGGCGGCGCGCCATCGTCGAGAGCGTGTCCTCGCGGCGCGCGCGGTAGCCCTCGGCGTCGAGGACCACGTGGCGGCGGCGCTTGGTCGGCCGGTTGATCACGCGGTTCGCGAGGAACTGCAGCGCGGCGAGCGTGAGCCCCTTCTTGCCGATGACGCGGCCCGCGTCGCTGCCCTCGATCTCGAGGCGGATGTCCTCGGGGGGATCCTCCTCGTCGTTTTCGAGCAGGTCCACGGTGCAGTCCATGCCCATCGCGGCGAGCACGTCGATCACGAAGTCGTGCGCCTGCGCGTCACGCCCGTCTTCGACGAACGGCTCCTCGACGCGCGCGGGCGCGTCGAGGGCGGACGGGTCGTGCTCCACCGTCGGATCGCCGGGGGGCGCCACGGCGTTCTCGGTCTCTGCGGCGGCGTGCGCCTCGTCGTTATCCACGGACACGTGCTTTCCCCTTTCCGAGGGAGGGAGACGCCTTGTCGTCCCCGGAGAGCCTTTCGGTCACGACGATGCCCGCGGCCTGCCGGCTACGCATGTAGCGCTCGACCACGAACTGCTGCGCGATGCTGACCAGCGAGCTCGTGAACATGTAGAGGCCGAGCCCGGAAGGCAGGAACAGCATCATCACCGTGAAGATGCCGGGCATCATATACATCATCATCTTCTGCTGCGACGGATCGGTCTGCGGCGGCATGAGCTTCTGTTGCAAGAAGCTCGTCGCGCCGAGCACGACCGGGATGATGTAGAACTTGTCCGGCGCGGAGAGGTCGACGAACCACAAGAACGGCGTGTGGTAGAGCTCGACCGCGGTCTGCAGCGCCGTGTAGAGCGCCCACCAAACGGGCAGCGTGAGGATCATCGGCAGACAGCCGGCCATCTGGCCGAACTGGTTCATGCCGTGCTTGCGATAGAGCTCCTGCGTGGCGAGGCCACGCTGGGTCATGTCGTCCTTGTAGCGCTTGTTGAGCTCGTCGAGCTCCGGCTTGAGCTTGCGCATCTGCGCCGTGCTCTTGATCTGCGCGACGCTGAGCGGGAACACGGCGAAGCGCACCGTGATCGTCAGCAGCATGATCGCGAAGCCCCAGCTGTGGGTCAGGGCCTTGAGCTTGTACAGGTACCAGACGAGCCACTTGCCGATGAACGAGAACGTCCCGAGGTTCAGCACGCCGGAGATGTCGTTGCCGACCGCGGCGAGCACGTCGCGCTCCTTCGGGCCGGTGAACGAGACCGCCTTGTAAGTGACGGTCTGCTTCGGCGCGAGCTCGACGGGCGGGTACGTGAGGCGCGCGCGGAAGACGAAGCCGTGGTTGGGGTCCTTCTTCTTGTCGGTGCCGAAGCGCGCGGTGTCCCACACCTCCTCGGCGCGGGTCTCGGCGCGGGGCGGCTTCGCCGACTCGACCGGGGCGACGACGCGCGCGAAGAACGCGCTGCTGACGGCGGCGAACTTCGCGTCGCCGGGCGTCTGGCGCCACTTCTCGTCGTCGAACTCCTTCTTCTTGAAGTCGCTCGCCTCGAAGTCGCTCGCGCCGTGTCGCTCGGTCTTCGTCACGGTCGCGGCGACGCTCTCGGTGAGCCACTCGCTCTGGCGGCCGAGGTGGCCTTCCATGTCGTTCGACGTGCGCCAGTCGCCCTCCTCGATCGCGAGGCGGTGCTTCTTCGGCTGGTCGGCGAGGTTCTCGATCGTGAGCGTGAGCGCGAGCTCGAACGGGCTGCCCGTCGCGGCGATGGTCTTCGTGATCGACGTCGACGCGTCGGCGTAGGTGAACGTGCAGCTCTTGGCGTCGTGCGCGCCGAGCTTGAAGTCGAGATCGTCGAACGACACCTGCTGCGTCGCGTCGCCGGCGGCGACGAGGTTGTCGCTCGGGGTGAGCTTGTCGTCGTGGATGGTGGCCGGCCGGAGATCGGTGCGCAGCGGCAGGAACTCGTCGCGCAGGTTGTCGGGCACGAGATCGATCGGCTTGCCCGCCGCCGTCGTGTACTTCGCGTCGGTCAGCGTGAGGCGCCGGAGCGCCGCGCCGCGCGTCGTCAGCTCGGCGACGAAGCGCCCGCCGTCGATGCGGCAGATCGCCTCGTCCGGACGGGGCGCGGGCGGGGCGAGGTCGTCGACGATGCCGCCGAGGGGCTGCCGGTCGACCGTGTTGTTCTCGCCTTTGAGGGCCGGCAGGCCCTTCCACATGAACAAACCGACGGCGACCGCCACGAGGGCCCACCTGCCCAACCCGCCGCTGCTGCGCTCTTCTTCCATGAATCCTCTGCGTGGCCGGCTCGGCCCCGGGTGCCGCGTGTCGTCGCGGCGCTCGCGCGACGTGACGGAGCGCAGCGAGGTCGGGGTTTGGGGCCGCTAAATTCTCTCTAGCTCGAGTTCTCGGTTCTTTTGCTTCGGACGCGCCTCAGAGAGAGGCTGTGGCGTCGTCGGCGGCGGCGTCGACGGACGCGGCCGACGCGCTCGGCGAGCCGTCCGCGCGACGCGAGGGTTGTGCGTCGACGCGGCGAGACCCCTCACGGGGCGGTGGAGGCGGGTCGAATCCGCCTGGATGGAACGGGTGACACCTACACAGCCGCTTGACCGAAAGCAAGCTCCCGCGGAGCGCGCCGTGGCCCTCCAGGCAGGCGACCGCGTACGCCGAGCACGAGGGCTCGAACCGGCACACGGGGCCGAACGCGCCGCGCAAGAGCACGGAGAGCGTCCGCTGATAGACGCGGACGAACGCGACGAGGATGCGAGCGATCATGGCGGGGTCGCGCGACGCCCGGGGACGACGCGCGGCTCGGTTCCGGCCGAAGCTTGGGTCGCGGGCGCGCGGCGCGCAACGTCTCTCCACCGCATCAACGCGGAGGCCTCGCGAGCCGAGCGAACGCGCGCGCGAGCTCGGCGTCGGCCGCGGCGAGCGTCAGCTCCGCGGCGCGCGGGCGGGCGATGACGACGAGATCGAGCCCGGGCGGGAGCGCGGCGCGGTGGCGACGGAACACCTCGCGCACGAGCCGCTTCGCGCGGTTTCGCTGCACCGCGTTGCCGACCTTCTTCGAAGCGACGATGCCGAGGCGCGTCTCGCCGGCGCCGTCGTCGCGCGGCGACGCCAGCACGACGAACGACGGTCCGGGCGCCTTGCGAGGCGACGCCTGGACGCGGAGAAAGTCGGCCCGCGCGCGCATACGCGCCGATCGCGGGAGGCGACCCTCGGACGCGCGCGGAGCTCCGTGCGGAGCGACGGCTCTACTTCTTGTACGTCGTCGTCGCGAGCCGCATGCGGCCCTTGCGGCGACGGTTGTTGATGACCTTGCGCCCGCCAGCGGAGGCCATGCGTGCGCGGAAGCCGTGCGTGCGCGCGCGGCGCGTGTTGTGGGGCTGGTACGTGCGCTTCATAGGGGGCGCGGAAGAAAGCACGCCGCCGCGCCCTGGTCAACGACCAACCGCGCGAACCGCGAACCTCCTCGCTTCGAGCGGCGCACCCGAGGGTGGTCGGGAGTCTCCCGGCTTGGCGCAGAGAACCACGCCCCCTTCGATTGAGGGTGAAGGCGCGTTCGTTCCTGGTCCGAAATCGGGATTGCCTGGTGTAACCTCCCGCGCCGATGCCGCGCCGGGCGCGGTGAGGAGGCGGTTTGACGCGAGCAGCGCACATCGGGTCGCAGCAAAATACGCCGCTTTCCACGGGCGATCGCGGGGCGTCTGGCTCGCGCGAGGGCACGGGTTCGCGTTGGCTTCGCGCGCTGCCCCGCGTCGCCGTCGCGGCGGCGCTCGTCGCCGCGGCCACGCTCGACGCCGGCTCGGCCGACGCGCAGGCGAACACGTTCTACCTCGATCGCCTCCAGATCGGCGGCGCGCCGGACGACTCGTTCGCGCTGTGGCGGCCGCAGATGGGCGAGCGCACGCGCTTCTACGGGCAAGCCGCGTTCGGCTTCGGGCTGAACCCGCTCCGGATCGACGACACGATCGCCGATCCGAACGACCGCGCCCGCGCCGAGGCGCGCGATCAGCTCACGACGCCGCTCAACGAGCAGCTCATCACGTACCTCGACATCGGGTTCGAGGCGCTCGATCGCTTCGCGTTCCAGGTCGAGCTGCCGGTCATCCTCTATCAGAACGGCAACGCGACGAACGCGCCCGGCCTCTCGAACATCCAGGACACGACCGACCCGGGTCACGCCGGCGCGATGGATCTCCGCCTCGACGGGCGCGTCATCCTCTTCCGCACCGACGACCGCATGTTCAAGCTCGGCGCGAAGGCGGGCCTGCTGATCCCGACGGGCACGGCGCAGGGCTACGGCAGCGACAACTCGTTCGGCGGCATCCTCGACGCGGCCGCCGAGCTCGACCTCAAGAAGTTCTTCATCACCGCGAACACCGGCCCGCTCTTCCGCAAGTCGAACGGCGTCGACGATCTCGTCGTCGGCAACGAGTGGCGCTACGGCCTCGGCGGCTTCGTGCCGCTGCGCGACCAGACGATCCGCCTCGGCCTGCAGGTCTTCGGCTCGACCGGGTTCAACGCCGGCGCGACGCTCAAGCAGAACACCGAGCTCGAGTGGCTCGCCGAGGGGCGGCTCTATTTCCTCGAGAAGAAGCAGGCCGCCGTCTCGTTCGGCGGCGGCACGCGCTTCTTGCAAGGGTACTCCCCGGATTTCCGGCTGATCGCGTCGATCGGCTACTGGTTCAACATCAACGACACCGACGCCGGATCGCCCAACAAGCGCTGGCGCACGGCGGCGAAGGATCGGCCCGATCGCGATCACGACGGCATCCCGGACGACATCGATCTTTGCCCCGACGAGCCCGAGGATCACAAGCCGCCGTTCCCGGACGACGGCTGCCCCGCGCTGCCCGACCGCGACGGCGACGGCATCCCCGACTACCTCGACAAGTGCCCCGATCAGCCCGAGGACTTCGACGGCATCCAGGACGCCGACGGCTGCCCCGAGGACGACGCCGATCACGACGGCATCCCCGACGCGCTCGACGCGTGCCCGCTCGAGCCGGGCGACCCCGATCCGGACCCGAAGAAGAACGGCTGCCCGAAGTTCATCCGCCGCATCAAGGGCTCGAGCGAGATCGAGATCCTGCAGCAGATCCAGTTCGAGACGGGCAGCGCCGTCATCAAGAAGGACAGCTACAAGATCCTCGACGAGGTGGTCCGCCTGATGAAGGTGAACCTCGAGATCAAGCTGCTCGCGATCGAGGGCCACACCGACAACCGCGGCTCCGACGAGCTCAACGCCAAGCTCTCGAAGGCGCGCGCGAAGAGCTGCCTCGACTACCTCGTGTCGCACGGCGTCGAGGCGAACCGCCTCTCGTCCGACGGCTTCGGCCCGAAGCGCCCCATCGCCTCGAACGACACGGCCGAGGGTCGGCAGAAGAACCGCCGCACCGAGTTCCACATCCGCGATCAGTCCGGCGGCGTGAAGGTGCAGGAGGGGCCGCGACCCGGACCTGCGCCGGGACCCGGACCGGGCCCGTCGTCGCCGCCGCCGCCGAACAACGGCTCGGTGCCGCTGACGCCGTGACGCGATGGCTCGCCCCGGCGCTCGCGCTGGCCGCCTTGACGGCCGCGTGCGAGCGCCGCGGGCAGCCGTACGCGTGCACGTGTGAGCTGATCACCGACTTCGACGACCCGTCGCACGCGAGCGTCGAGATCTGCTCGCCGACGCGCGAGCGCGCTGCGTCGTTCGCCAAGGGCTGCGCGCAGTCGGGCGCGCCCGCCAAGGTGGAGGCGTGCGCGTGCGAGCCGCTCGACGCGGGCGCGTGCGACCTCGACCGCTGCACCCAGGTCGCGCGCTGAACGCGCCGAGCTTCGCGCGCAGACCTCTTACACCGCGGGCTCGGCGCCGGGCCGCAGCAGCGCCTCGAGCTCGGCGGGGTCCGACACGGGCGCGGAGCAGGCGCGCCCGCGGCAGACGTACGCGAGCGACGCGCCCTCGTTCGCAGGCTTTCCCTCGGCGAGCAGCGGCGCCGCGGCGACGGTCGCCGGGTCGGATGGGTCGACGTACACCAGCGTGCGCGTCGGCAGGTAGGCGGCGAACACGACGTCGGCGAGGGCGCGCGTCGACGCGGCGGCGCGCGGTCCGACCAAGACCACGTCGACGCTGCCGCGCACCTGGCGGTCGAGGCACAGCACGACCTGGCCGAGGCCCTGTGCGTTCTTCGCGGCGACGCCCGAGAAGAGCGCGAGCTGACGCGACGCGGGCTTGGCGAACCGCGGGTCGACCGCCGCGGCGAGGCGTTGGCAGAGCAGCGCGGCCATGGCCGGCGCCGACGGGATGGCCTGATCGAACGCGTCCTTCGTCCGCGCGAGCAGCGCGTCGCCGTCGTCGGGCGTGAAGAAGAACCCGCCGAGCGCCGCGTCCTCGTGGCGCGCGATCATGCGATCCGCGATGCGCGTCGCGAGCTCGAGGTAACGCGGCGCGCCCGTCGCCTCGTAGAGATCGATCGCGGCGTTACCGACGTACGCCTGATCGTCGAGGAACCCCGGGCGAGCGCCGGCAGCGACCCCGCTGCCGCCGGTCGCGATCGGCGCGGCGCCGTCCTTGAAGTAGCGGCTCACGCGGCCGTCGTGGATCAAGATGCGCTCGATCGCCGCGAACGCGCGCTCGGCCTCGACGACCCAGCTCGGCTCGCCGAGGGCGCGGCCCGCGTCGGCGAGCGCCGAGATCAAGAGCCCGTTCCAGCTCGCGAGGATCTTGTCGTCTCGGTTCGGCCGCGGGCGGCGCTCGCGCGCGGCGAGGAGCTTCCCGCGCGCGCGCTCCATCGTGTGCGCTGCCTCCTGCCGCTCGAGCCCGAGCTCCGATGCGACGCGCGCGAGCGGCACCGCGCGATGGAGCACCGAGGCGGGCCCGCCCTCGAAGTTGCCCGCCTCGGTGACGCCGAGGTGCATGCGCAGGACCTCGCTGCCCGTCGCGTCGCCGTCGAGCGCGGCGTCGATCTGCGCGCGCGTCCACACGAAGAACGTCCCCTCGTGGCCCTCGGAGTCGGCGTCCTGCGCGGCGTAGAACGCGCCCGAAGCGTCCTGCATCTCGGCGAGGAGGTAGCGCACGAGCTCGCGCGCGGTCGTCCGGTGCCGCTCGTGCCCGAGCGCGCGGAAGCCGTCGGCGTAGAGGCCGAGCAGCAGCGCGTTGTCGTAGAGCATCTTCTCGAAGTGCGGCACGACCCAGCGCGCGTCGGTCGAGTAGCGGTGGAAGCCGCCGCCGAGGTGATCCCAGATGCCGCCCGCGCGCATCTTGTCGAGCGCGAGCTCGACCGCGGACCTCGCGTCGGCGTCCGCCTCGAGCACGCCGCGGCGCAGCAGGATCGAGAGCGCCATCGTGTTCGGGAACTTGGGGCGCGCGCCGAAGCCGCCGTTCGCGTGATCGAACCGCGAGAGCAGCCCGGCGCTCGCGACGCGGAGGAGCCCGGGGCCGACGTCGCCCGCAGGGCGATCCGCGGCGGCCGCGCGCGCGATCGCGTGCGCCATCTCCTGCGCCTGCTCCTCGACGTCGCCGCGCTTGCCCGTGTAGGCGTCGCTCATCGCGTCGAGGACGCGCGGGAACGCGGGCAGACCGTGGCGCTCCTCGGGCGGGAAATACGTGCCGCCGAAGTAGGGGCGCTGGTCGGGCGTGAGGAAGACCGTGAGCGGCCAGCCGCCCGTGCGGCCCATGAGCTGCACGACGAGCTGGTAGACCTGATCGAGATCGGGGCGCTCCTCGCGGTCCACCTTCACGCAGACGAAGCGCTCGTTCATGCGCGCGGCGATCGCGGCGTCCTCGAAGCACTCGTGCTCCATGACGTGGCACCAGTGGCACGCCGAGTAGCCGATCGAGAGCAGGATGGGCTTGTCCTCGCGCTTCGCCTTCTCGAGCGCCTCGGGGCCCCACGCGTACCAGTCGACGGGGTTGTCGGCGTGCTGCAAGAGGTACGGCGACGTCTCGCGCGCGAGGCGGTTCGGCATCTCCGTGCGCTAGCGCGGCGTGCTCGCCGGGGCCAGTTGCGGGATCGGAGCGCGGGCACTCAGCTCAGCCGCAGTCGGATCGGGATGGTGTAGAGCACGCGGACCGGATGACCGTCGCGCAGCGCGGGCGTGAACCGCCACGTCTTCACGGCGCCGAGGATCTCGTCCGACATGAACGGCATCGCCTTCACGATCTCGCAGTGCGTGACGAATCCGTCGATCTCGATGACACACCGCACGAGCGCGAACCCCTCTACCTTCGCCTCGCGCGCCTCCTGCGTGTAGACGGGATCGCGGCCGGAGATGCGCGACGGCCGCGTCATCCCGACGGCGAACGGGGCGATGAGCACGCCGTCGATCAGCTTCGGCTCCGAGTTGCCGATAACACCGCCGATCGTGCCGCCGACCAATCCACCCGACGAGACGTGGACCTCGACGGTGGGCGCCGCGAAGCGAGAGGTCGACTGCGGCGCAGAAGCCGCCGCGACGGGCGCGACCGGCTGCGGCTCCTCGCACGCGGAGCCGCCGAAGGCAGCGTAGGTCGTCAGCGCGACGATGCTCGCCGCACGGCGACGCCCCGAGGCCGACGTCGGGCGGTCGCGGCCGCTCATGACGCGGTGAACGACGCGGTGGTCTGCCCTGCGAGCCGGAGCCACATCGTGGCGCCGTCGCTCGACACGGCGAAGGCGCTCGCGCTCGACGCGCGCACGCTCGCCTCGTCGGCGACCTCCGTGAGCGCGGCGCCGGTGACCGTGAGCGCGTGCGGTGCAGCGCCCGTGAACGCTGCGCGCCGCAGATCGATCGCGACGAACACGTCGCGCACCGGCGCGACGGGCGACCACGTCACACCGAGCGCAGAGGACGACGCCGTGTAGGTGAGACTCGCGCCGTCGAGCCACGTCGCGTCGCCGCTCGTCGTCGCGAACACGCGCGCCTCGACCTCGGCCTCGTGTCCCTCGAGCGACACGACCCCCGGCGCGGTCGACGCGACGAGCGTGTCGATGCCGTCGGGGAAGAGCGGCACGATGGCGCCCGCGCGCACGAACACGGGCGGCGCGCCGAGCGGCGCGTCGACGGTCACCTCGGCCGGGCCGCGCGAGATCGCGCCCGTGAACCAGTGCGACCAGTCGCCGGGCGGCACGTGCACGACGCGCGACGTCGCGCCCGCGGTCGTCACCGGCGCGACGAGGATCGCGTCGCCGAGGAGGTACTCGTCGTCGGCGTGCGCGAAGCCCGCCGCGTCGCCGGGGAACTCGAGGGGCAGCGAGCGGATCGACGGCGAGCCGTCGGCGTGCGCCTTCGCGACGAGCCCGCGCAGGTAGGGGACCAGCTGCATGTGCGCGCGCGCGAGCGTGCCGTAAATCGTGGCGGCCTCCTCGTCGTACATCCACGGGTCGTGGCTGTCGCCGCCGCCGCCGAGCTGCATGATCACGCTGAACGCCGTGTGCTCGGCCCAGCGCAGCAGCGTCTCGCGCGTCGGCGTGTCGTTGCGGAAGCCGCCCGTGTCGGAGCCGAACGACGGGAACCCGCTCTCGGCGAGCGACTGCGCGGCGACGATCGCCGCGGGCAAGCCGCCGACGCGCGTCGCCGTGCGCGTCGTGAGATCGCTGTCGAGATCGCCGGGCCAGATCGCGTCGACGTGCGACTGGCCGCCGAACGACGAGCCGCGGCCGATGAGGAAGCCATCGGTGTGCGCGGCCTCGAGCGCCTTTCGGTACGCGTCGTCGTAGAGCAGCGGATAGCGGCGCGACGTGCGCTCGGTCTCGCCGTCGCTCAGCGTGACGCCGAGGCGCCCGCCGAGGAAGTCGGTCACGAGATCCTCGCCGTAGTCGAGCTTGAAGCCGGAGAAGCCCGCGAGCGTTGCGCGGCTCTGCACGCCTGCCCAGAACGCGGTCGCGTCCGGGCTCGTGAAGTCGATCATGCCGAGGCCGGTCGAGACGCAGCAGCCGAGTGCGCCGAAGGGCTCGCTTCCTCCCATGACGAAGTAGCCCTTCGACGCGGCCGTGACGTAAAGGTCCTGCGCCGGGTCGTTCGGCGGCGCGGCGGGCTTCTCGAGGTACGGCGTCGACCAGGCGATGGTCTTGAAGCCGCGCGCCGCGATGCCGCTCATCAGCGCGGCGACGTCGCCGAAGCGCGCTGGATCGAGCGTCGCGTCGTTGTACGAGGTCTCCCAGGGGTTGTCGATCCACACGGTGCTCGCGGGGATGTGGCGCGTCCGGTACTCGTCGAGATCACCGAAGAGCGTCGCCGTGTCGGTCCACTCGTTGCGCCAGTGCATCGGCGCGAAGGCCCAGAGCGGCGGCACGCGCGGCGCGCCCGACTG
>DASYCF010000755.1:0-8797 GCA_036500365.1 Byssovorax sp. | reverse complement strand
ATCCAGAGGCCTGCGCCGAGGCCCGGCGCAGCGCGGGCGGGCCGCGCGTCGTACACGAAGGCCGAGGGCCTCGCGATCGCGCGCGTGGCGCCGAAGTCGGACTCGCGGAGCTCGGTCGCGTCGATCTCGCCCGTCATCCGCTGCGTGATCGCGTGACCGCAGCTCGGCTCGACGCCCACGAAGTGGAGCCCGGGCGACGCGCGCACCCAGCCGGCGGTCGCGTTGCTCCACACGTCGAACACGCGCGCGCCGAGCTCGGCGTCCTGCGCGGCGAGGAGGCGGCCGTCGGGGCACGCGCCGAGGAGGCGTCCACGCCGCGAGGCGTAGCGCGAGCCGTCCTCCGCGGCGTAGATGCGCACCTCGTCCCCGATCTGCACGGCGACGACGTTGCCAGCCCGCACGACGCTGCTCGGCCCGCTCGCGCCGGGCTCGTCGGCCTCCTCGCCGAGCTCGTCCTTCGCGCCGAACGCGAGCAGCGACGCGGCCGCGGCGGTCGGCACGTCGAACACCACGAGATCCCGGCTCAGCACGCGATCGTGCGACAGGCGGAACCCGCCGTCGTCGAGGTGTCCGCCGACGTCCTTGCCCGCGAGCTCATCGACCTTCTCGCCGGGCGCGAGCGCGTCGGGGCGCGTCGGCGAGCCGAGGGCGCGGCATGGGTGACCGCGCGGCGGCGGATCATCGCTCGCGCGGCCCTTGCCCTTGCGCAGGTACGTCCACGCGCCGACGCCGGACGCGTCGCACACGCCGACGTCGAGGCCGCCCGGGTCCCACCGCGCGGCGATCGCGTCGACGGTGAGATCGCTCGTGAAGAGCACCGTCTTCGGCGCTGCGGCGTCGACGATCCGGAGGTCGCCCGCGCCGACGGCGACCGCGGCGCCGTCCGGTGAGAAGCGCGCGAAGCTCACGTTCATCGCCGACCCCGTCGCGGACTCTTCGCCGCTCGCGGGGGTCCACACGAAGACCTTGCGCGTCACGCGGCCGACGACGCGCGCGCCGTCGGCGGCGATGTCTTCGACGGCGCCCTCGGCCTTCGCGTGGTCGGGCGGCCCGCGTCGCGACACGTCCCACCGCGCGATGCCGTGGTCCGTCGCGCACGCGAGGATGGGCGCGCGCCGCGCGAGGTGCACCGGGCCGACGCAGCGCATCGGCGCGGCGGCGACGAGCGCGGTCGCGCCCGCGTCGCGCAGGCGCACGACCTTCACCTCGCCGTCGATCGAGCGCGCGACGAACGACGTGTCGAACGCGAACGGGACGACCTCGGCGATCGGCGCGTCGAAGAGGCGCAGCGACGCGACGCGCGGGCGCTTCGTCGTCTCGAGCCCGGCGAGCTCGGGATCGAGCTCGATGTCGACGTCGTCGTAGACCTCGGGCTCGCGGGGCGAGAAGTCGATCGTCACGAGGTCGCCCGAGGCGCCGGGCGCGACGAGCCACCGATCGTCCCAGAAGAACGCCGGGTCGGCGACGCGCTCGAGCGTCAAGAACTCCGCGTGCGGCGCGCGCGCCGCCGTCAGCGCGAGCTCGAGCGGGAGGGCCGCGTCGAGGGATCCGCGCGCCATCGCCTCGGCGGCGAACGCGGCGCGCGCGTACGGGTCCGTGGCGCGGCGCGATTTCGCGGCGAGGTCGCTCGTGTACTCGAGCTCGAGGGCCGCGTCCTTCGCCTGCTCCTCGGCGTTGCGCGCGACCTCGAGCGCGCGCCACGACATGAGGCCCGCGGCGACGAGGAACGCCGCGGCGAGCCCGCCCGCGGCGCGCACGGCCCTCCGACGACGCGCGGCGCGCTGGCTCGCGGCGACGAACGCGGCGTCCTTCGCGGTGAGCCCCACGTGACGACCGCGGCGCCGGAGGACGGAGAGCTCGCCGAGCTGCTGGGCGCCGAGCAGGAGATCGCGCCGCTCGCCCTCGCGCTCCCACGTCGCCGCGGCCTCGCGCAGGCGCTCGAGCAGCCCGAGCTCTTCCATGCGCGAGAGCCGCAGATCGCCGAGGCGCGACCAGCTCGCCGCGAGGGCGGGGTGCGCGAGCTCGACGTCGCCGCTGCGCCGGACGACGAGGTGCGCCGCCTCGAGGGCGCCGAGCACGGCCGCGACATCGGGCGCCTCGCAGGCCTCGAGGAGATCGCGCTCGCGCCAGACGCGCGGCAGGCCGTCGGTCGTCGAGAGGCGGAGCAGCAGGGTCTCGGCGACGGCGCGCGCCTCGGGCGGCGCCGCCGCGAGCGTCGCGTCCGCGTGCCGCGTGAGCGCGCCGCGCACGCCTCCGAGCTCGCGGAATCGCTCGCCCGACAGCCTCGCCGTCGGCGCACGCCGTGCGCGAGCCGACGCCGCCGCTCCGCGCGCGGAGACGCCCTCGCCGCGGCCGGTGCGCTGCGAGGCGGTGCCGCGCTTCGACACGCGCTCGGCCCCGGTCGTCGGGGAGCTCGGGCCGCTGCGGATGACGATCTTGCCCGAGCTCTTGTGCTCGACGATCGAGCGCCGCGCGCCGTCCGCGGCGGCGGCCGCGTGCGCGAGCGGCGTGCTCGGCCCCGTCGGCGGCTCGGCGGGCGAGGGCAGCGGCGTGGTCGACGCGCTCGAGGCGCGATCGTACGGGCCGCTCGCGCGCGCCGCCGTGAGCTCGACGCGCGACGTCCACCACGCGGAGAGCGCGAGCGCGACCAAGGGCACGCGCGCGGCCCCGACGCGCAGCTCCTGTTCGACCTCGGTCACGACGATCTCGGGCGACGTGATCTCGGCGCCGGCGAGCTCGGCGGGGCCGATCGCGATGTCGCGTGCGGCGGCCGGTGAGGGGCCGCCGACGAAGCGCACGCCCGCGCGCACGATCGCGCCGAGCGACGTCGCCAGCGCGTCGGCGGCGAACGCATCGGACAGCGCGCCGACCAGGCGTACCCCCGCGAACGTCTCGCGCGAGAGGGCCGCCGCGAGCGCCTCGAGCCGCGCGCGCCGCTCGGGAGCCGCCGCCGCGGCGAGCTCGAGCGGATCGACGAAGAGCATCAAACCAACGCGCTCGGCGGCCGCCCACGCCTCGAGCTCCTCCGCGTCGAGCGTGCCTCGGTCGATGCGCTCGCCGAGATCGTCGTCGGGGGGCGGGTCGCCGTCGTCGAGCGCCGCGCCGGCCGCGGTGAGGGCCGCTCGGAGCGCGGCGTCAGGGTCGTCGCCCGGCGCGATCTCGACGAGCCGCCAGTCATCCATGCCGTCGAGCGCGGTGCGCGCCGCGTGCGGGGCGAGGCCGACGCGCACGAGCGACGTCTTGCCGACGGCGCGCGCGCCCTGCACGACGAGGCAGCCCTCGAACGCGAGCTCGCGGCCGAGCCGCTCCACGTCGTCGTCGCGGCCGAAGAGCACGCCCTCGGCCGACGCGGGGAACGGCGCGACGCCGAAGTATGGCGGGTTCGGCGCGCCGAAAGGCAGCCGCACGACCTCGCCGAACGCCGCGGCGAGCCCGCCGGCGGGGACGCCGCGCGCCTCGGGCTCGGCCGCGCAGAGCCGCGCCACGAGCGCGCGCAGGCCCGCCGGCAGCTCGGGGAGCGCACGCAGCGCGCCCTCCGCCGCGGCGGAGCGCACCGACTCGAGCCAAGCGCTGACCGCGCTCGCGTCGTTCCAGTCCTCCGGCTCGTCGGGCGCGTCGTGCGGGAGCCGCCCCGTCGCGAGCTGGGCGAGGCACACGGCGAGCGCGTACGCGTCCGCGGCGGGCGTCGGCTGTCGGCCGCGGAGGATCTCGGGCGCGATGAACCCCGGCGTGCCGACGACGGCGCGGCCTGCAGCGTCGGTCGCGCGCGTCGCGAGCCGCGTCGCGGCGAGCGCCTCGGAGTCGACGCTCGGGCGGGGCGGCAGCGGCGCGTTGGAGCCCGGCTCGCGCAGCGTCGGCACGATCTGCGCGAGCGTCTCGCCGAGCTCGGCTGCGGTCCGCGCGGGTCCACGCGACGGCGGCGCCGCGTCCGCCTGTCGCGCGATGCCGAAGTCGAGCACCTTGAGCCCGCCGTCGGTGCAGAGGAACAGGTTCGCGGGCTTGAGGTCGAGGTGCACGACGCCGCGCGCGTGGATGACGTCGAGCGCGCCCGCAGCGTCGAAGCAAAAGCCGAGCGCGCGACGCCACGGCACGCGGCCGCGCGAGCGCAGCACCTCGGCGAGGTTCTGCCCCTCGAGCACCTCCATCGCGACGAACCGCGTGCCGTCGCGCAAGATGCCGGCGGCGTAGATCGTCACGAGCGACGTGTGGCGGAACGACGCGAGGAGCTTGGCCTCCTCGGTCCACTCGCCCGCGTCGTGGTCGACCGAGCCGAGCAGCTTGAGGGCGACCTCGCGGAACGGCGCGCCGTCGGGGAGCAGCTCCTCGGCGCGCCACACGTCGCCGAAGCCGCCCCGGCCGAGGCGCGATTTCAGGCGGTATTTCTCGTCGAGCACGACGCCGACGCCGAGCGCGCCCGCGTGCTGCGCCGCGGCGTCGTCGGCGTCGTCGGCCCGGCCGGTGTGCGCGAACGCGCCGCCGTCGCCCGCCGCGCCGTCGTCGCCGCCCATCCAGCCGACGGTATCAGCCTCGCCAGCGGGCGGCGCTGGCGAAACACGCCTGGCGACGCCGGGCCCGTCCGGCTACAAGGGAGACATGAACTTGCGTCGATGGGGATGGTGTGGGGCGGCGATCCTGGTGGGGTGCACCGCGTCGATGGCGGCGTGCGGCGGCTCGGACGACACGGCGGGCGCCGGCGCATCGTCGACCTCGGACACCGGGCCGACGACGACGAGCACGGGCCCTGGCTCCGGTCCGGGCAGCACCGGGCCCGGTTCGACGACGACCACGACGACGACGACGACCACGACGACCACCACCGGCACGGGCGGCGGCGGCACGGGTGGCAGCGGCGCAGGCGGCTTCGTGCCGATGTGCATCGACAGCACCGACACGATCCTCGCGTTGAAGTCGCTCGACTTCGGCGACGGCTCCGCCAACGGCTGGGAGGGCCTCGGCTTCGACCTCGACAACTTGGTGTCGACGGCGGGGTCGACCGGGCTGTGCACGACGCCCCGGCCGGCGACGGCCTACCCCGACGGGACCGCCGGGATCGACAACTCGTTCGGGAAGAACGTCGTGCCCGCGCTCGACCAGCTGACCGGGCAGATGGTCGGCGGCCAGGCGAACAGCGGCATCGCGAGCGGCTCGTTCACGCTCATGATCGACATCCCCGGCCTGACGATGGACGCGGATCAGGGCCCGCTCACCGCGAACATCTACGGCGGCGGCGCGCTCGGCCACCACCCGGCGTTCGACGGGACCGACTGCTGGCCGGTCACGCCGGAGAGCCTCTCGAACCCGAACGACATCACGACGCCGACCACGCAGTTCACGATGGTCCAGGTCGCCGGCAACGTCGTCACGACCGAGATCATCCCGCAGATGGACCTCGTGTTCACGACGCAGGCGGGCGCGATCGGGCTCACGCTGCACCAGGCGCGCCTTTCGTTCACGCTCTCGGCCGACCACACGCAGGCGACCGTCGGTCAGCTCGGCGGCGTCGTCGACAAGGACCAGTTCAAGGCCGAAGTACAAAAGGCGATCGCGGGCATCCTCGCGCTCATCTGCCACAACGCCGACTCGGCGATCGACGATGCGGCCGACATCATGGACGACGGAACGCAAGACATGGGGATGCAGGCTTGCACGGGTATCTCGGTCGGCCTCGGCTTCACGCTGTCGCAGGTGAAGCTCGGCGGCATCAGCCCGGCGACTCCGCCGAGCGGCGCGACCTGTCCCCCCTGAGCGGAAGGCGACCGCCACCCTGGCCTCTCGGCCGGCAGGCGCACTCACGTCGACGAGCTCTCCCGCTCGGGGCCAGCCGTCTGCGTCTTCAAAGCCGTCGCAGTCCTTCAACCGAGCGCTCGCGGAGGGTCTGCGGAGCTGAGGGTGCGCAAGCCCCGCTGGAAATGGAGCGCTGGCGTCGCGCGTGTGGCCGCGCGACGATGCGCGAAAAGGTGCGAACATGACCAGGAACATGAAGACACGGCAATGCTCCGATCTCGCTTTGCTCGCAGCCGCCACACTCTCGCTGTCCGCGTGCGGGTTGCTTCTCGGCGTGCCAGGCGATTTCAGCAACTGCCAGGGCGGTCCCCTCGACGTGGACGTGCCCTGCGGCGGCGGCGGTAGCGCGCCCACGACCAGTTCGGAGGGCGGCACGACCTCGAGCACGACGCCAACCGGCAGCGGCGGCGCTGGCGGCGCGACCCTGCATTGCACCAACGGCGTGCGTGACGACGGCGAGACCGACGTCGACTGCGGCGGAGCGTGCGGCGCGTGCGCGGACGGCGACGGCTGCGAGACGGGCGCCGACTGCACGAGCAAGAGCTGCACGCACGGCACGTGCGCAACCGCGACCTGCACAGACGGCCTCACGAACGGCGACGAGACGGACGTCGACTGCGGCGGCCCCGGTGCCTGTCCGCGCTGCGCCGTTGGGACCGCGTGCGCGGGCAACAGCGACTGCGACGGCACGGGCGCCGGCCGGTGCGTCGGTGGCGTGTGCTCCGCGACATGCACCGACGGCCTGATGAACGGCGACGAGACCGATATCGACTGCGGCGGCTCCTGCTCCGGCTGCCCCGCCGGCATGGCATGCACCGCGAGCGCCGACTGCGAAGGCAAGGCCTGCATCGGCAACCTCTGCGGCACCGCGAGCGTGTCGGTCGGGGCTCAAACGACGTGCGCCGTCGGGGTGTCTGGACTCGGTGTGTGTTGGGGCTACAACGGCGACGGCGAGCGTGGCGATGGGAACCAGCTCGCCACGGCTGGCGCCTCGATCGTCTCCAACTTGATGGCGATAACCTCGATCTCCGTGGGCAATGCGTCGGCCTGTGCGCTCACCGCCACAGGCGACGTTTGGTGCTGGGGCACTGGTTCGCAGGGACAACTCGGCACAGGCAGCGTGGCGAGCTCGGATGTGCCAGTCCACCTCGACACGCTCGGCGCCGGCAACCGCGCCGTCTCCGTGAGCGTTGGCCACGCGTGCGTGATCACCAACGTGGGCGGCGCTATGTGTTGGGGCTCGAACGGTCATGGCGAACTCGGCGACGGAACAGCGACGACGCGATTGACGCCGGTGCAGGTAGCGGGACTCGCGAGCGGCGTGGCGAGGATTGCCGCGGGCTACTTCTTCACCTGCGCGGTCCTGACGTCCGGCGCCGTGAAGTGCTGGGGCGACAACGAGTATGGCCAGCTCGGGAATGGCACCACCGCCAACAGCGCGACGCCGGTATCCGTCGCCGCCTTCACGTTCGTCGACGCACCTTCCAGCATCACCGTTGGCGCTGATTTCGCGTGCGCGATCGCGCCGGGTGTCGGTGACTGCTGGGGCCACAACAACGACGGTGAGCTGGGAGACGGGACGACTACGGACTCCGCAACGCCAATCTTGCTACGCCTCCCCAACGTGGTGAGCGTGGGCCTCGGCGGGAGCTCGGGCTGCGGGCTCACGACGCTCGGCGGCGTGGGCTGCTGGGGAGCCGGCGCGCTGGGCCAGCTCGGCAACGGCACGACCCCCGTCTCGCAGCCGACGCCGGCCGCCACGCTGATTCAAAGCGGCGCGACCCAGGTCTCTGTCGGCAGCGCAAGCGGGTGCGCGGTGATGTCGAACGGGGGCGTGAAGTGCTGGGGGTACAACAGCCAGGGCCAGCTCGGTGATGGCACGATCTTGAACTCGTCCACGCCCGTGGACGTTGTGTTTCCCTAGGGCGATCGCAGCCGTCTCGCCACCGATCGCGTTCGCCTCGGGCGTCGTTCCGAGCGCAGCGGGTCAGCGGCGGAGGCGCCAGGCGTCGGCGATGGTTTGGTCGTCGATGTGGCCGGACTCGATCGCGGCGTGGACGCGCAGGCGGGTGAGGGCGGTCGCGGGGTCGCGGCGGCGTGTGAGCGCGCGGTCGAGGTCGCGCGCGAGGTCGAGGCTGTCGTCGTCGATCTCGCCGGGCTCACCGCGGAGCGCGAGCGCGGTCGCGACCTCGTGGTCGGCGGCGGCTTGGTCGAGGACGTTGCGCGCGTAGTACTCGAGCATCGCCGTACGCAGGGCGAGGTCGACGTGCTCGCGATCGGCGTCGCGGTCGAACGCGTCGAGGGCGTCGGCCGGCGTCGCGCGCGCGTCGATCGTCGTCTGCGCGAGCCTCTTGAAGGCGCGATAGGCGCGCTGGAACGCTTCGCCAGGCCCGGGCGGGCTCGCGGCTTCGTCGCGCGGGCGGTCTCGGTCCAGATCGACGACGTAGCGCAGCTGGCCGCGGCCCTGCTTCGCGAACGTGAGCTCGTGCATGACGTCGACCTGGGCGCGCGCGTCGAGCGCGCCCGCGATCGCGAGGCCGCGCTCGCGCGTCGCCGGGGAGACGACCAGCGCCGCGAGGCCGACGACGGTGCCCCAGTCGTCGTCTTCGCCCGGGTCTCGCGCCATCTCGAGCAGGACGTCGCCGCCGCCGCGCAGCGTGACGACGAGCCACGCGGACGCGAGGAAGCGCTCGGCGAGCCGCGCGCGGAGCTCGGCGCGGGCCGTGGGCGTCGCGGCCGCCTTCGCGAGCAGCGCGGCGCCGCGAGCCCTCGCCGTGTGCGCGCGCTCCGCTGCCGTGCGCGCGATGGCCGAGTCGCCGGCGAGCGCAAGGTCGGCCGCCAGCTCGTCGCCGAGGGCGCCGATGCACGCGTCGCTCATGAGCCGATCGGCGTCGTCGGCGTCGTCGCGCGCGCCGAAATCCTCGGCCCGACGGAGCTGGTCGGCGCGCCGCTCGAGCGACAGCGGGCTCTGATCGGATGTGAGTTGTTTTTGGAATGAGTGTTTGAGAGGGTG
>DASYCF010000754.1:0-5375 GCA_036500365.1 Byssovorax sp. | reverse complement strand
CAACAGCGGGCCGGGCGAACGCCCGGCATCAGCCACGCTCAGATACGCCCGCGCGCTCGACTCCGCAAAGTGACCGGCATTGGCATTCGCCGCGCGCGCGACGCCTCGTGAACGGATCCTGTACGCTCGCGCGCGGAGGCTCGGATGGATGCGGACAGGCTCGTGCGGCGGCTCAAGGAGCGCTGCGGTCCGCTGCCTACGTGCACGGAGCAACAGGTGCGCGCCGCGGAGACGGACCTCGGCCTGCGCCTCCCTCCGCTGCTCCGCGCGCTGTACATCGGAGTCGGCAACGGCGGGTTCGGCCCCGGCTGCCGCGCGCTTCGAACGAGCGCCGCCGAGCTCGCCGAGCCGAACGGGTGGGAGTCGGTCGTGCAGATCGCGCGAATCAACGACGCGCCGCCGCTCGACGACGAGCCGTGGCCCGAGGACCTCTTGGACATCTGCGCGTGGGGCTGCGGGATCTCGTCCGCCGTGGACCTGCAGTGCGACGAGCTGCGTGTCGTGCGCTTCGATCCGGGTCACGACGGCCGGTTGACGCCGCGCCAGCGCGACGCGCTCCGGGGACTCCTCGCGTTCACTCCGCCCGAACGACGCGTGACCCTCGAGACGGAGGCGACGTTCCTGATCGAGGCTCCCTCGCTGCACGCGTGGCTCGAGCGATGGCTGTCAGGCGAGAACCTGTCGCTGTGGCGCCCCGGTGCGCCTCCGCCGAGGGTCACGTAGTCGAACGCCCCGCGCCGCGATGTGGGCTGCACGCTGAGCCGCGATGACCTGCGGCTCGACGCGACGGGCGCGCTCCTCGACGCGTTCGCCGTCGAGCAGGGCGCCGCAGGCAACCCGACGGACCAGGTGCGCATGGTGCTCGCCACGGCGGGCGACGGGACGACCGGCGTCGTCGTCGAGCCCGACGACGACCATTCGCTCGACGTCATCGAATACCCGCCGCCCGTCGCCGCGACATCGCCGTAGCGTCCGTGCGCGCGACGTCGGCTTCATCCACGATCGGCAGCGCCGGCGGCCGGACGCGTGTCAGCTCACCTCGAGGCGGTGCTGAGGCGATGACAGCGGACCGCGCGAGGCGGGCGCGCGCGACTATCCTGCGCGCGTGGCCGACCCGCTCGCGCGATTTCATCCGCCCGTCGGCGCGTGGTTTCGCGCCGCGCTCGGCGCGCCGACGCCCGCGCAGGAGAAGGGCTGGGCCGCGATCGCGAACGGCGAGAGCGCGCTGCTCCTCGCGCCGACCGGCTCGGGAAAGACGCTCGCCGCGTTCCTCGCCGCGATCGACCGGCTCATGTTCTCGCCCGAGCCGCCGCAGCGCGCGCGGTGCCGCGTGCTCTACGTCTCGCCGCTCAAGGCGCTCGCGTCCGACGTCGAGAAGAACCTGCGCGCGCCGATCGCCGGCATCGCCGAGGCGGCCGCGCTCGCCGGCGTGGCGCACCGGGTGCCGACCTCGTTCGTGCGCTCGGGCGACACGCCCATGGCCGCGCGCGCCGCGGCAGCGCGCCGCCCGCCCGACATCTACATCACGACGCCCGAGTCGCTCTTCTTGCTGCTCACGCAGGAGGCGCGGCGCGTGCTCGCGTCGGTCGACGTCGTGATCCTCGACGAGATCCACGCGCTCGTGCCGAGCAAGCGCGGCGCGCACCTCGCCGTTTCGCTCGAGCGGCTCGAGGCCGAGCGGCCGCGCGGCGCGCCCCCGCTCCAGCGCATCGGCCTCTCCGCGACGCAGCGCCCGCTCGACGAGGTCGCGCGCATGCTCGGCGGCTTCGAGCGCCGCGGCGTGGCGAGGCCCGTCACGATCGTCGACGCCGGCTCGAAGAAGCAGTGGGAGCTCGAGGTCGTGGTGCCCGAGGCGTCGACGGTCGCCACGCAGGCCGCGCGCACCGACGAGCAGCGGAGGAAGCGCGGCGCCGCGCAGCGAGCGGCGGACGACGCGCGCAGCGTGTGGCCGTCGATCCACGCGCGCCTCGTCGAGCTCGTCCGCGCGCACCGCTCGACGATGATCTTCGTCAACTCGCGGAGGCTCGCCGAGCGCCTCGCCGGGGCCATGAACGAGATCGCCGGCGAAGAGATCGCGCTCGCGCACCACGGGTCGATCGCGCGCGAGACGCGGCTCGCCGTCGAGGATCGGCTCAAGAAGGGCGAGCTGCCCGCGATCGTCGCGACGAGCTCGCTCGAGCTCGGCATCGACGTCGGCGCCGTCGATCTCGTCGTGCAGATCGAGTCGCCGCCGAGCGTCGCGTCGGGCCTGCAGCGCATCGGCCGCGCGGGCCACCACGTCGGCGCCGTGTCGCGCGGCGTGATCTTCCCGAAGCACCGCGGCGATCTCCTCGCCGCCGCCGCCGCGACGAAGGCGATGCGCGCGGGCCAGGTCGAGGCGACGCACTACCCGCGCTCGCCGCTCGACGTGCTCGCGCAGCAGATCGTGGCCATCGCCGCGATGGACGAGCTCTCCGTCGACGCGCTCTTCGACCTCGTGACGCGCGCCGCGCCGTTCGCGGAGCTCGCGCGCGCGTCGTTCGAGGGCGTGCTCGACATGCTCTCGGGCCGCTACCCGAGCGACGAGTTCGCCGAGCTCCGCCCCCGCATCACCTACGACCGCGTGAACGGGCGCGTGCGCGGGCGCGACGGCGCGAAGCGGCTCGCCGTCGTGAGCGGCGGCACGATCCCCGACCGCGGCCTCTACGGCGTCTACCTCGCGGGCGACGAAGGCGCGAAGAGCCGGCGCGTCGGCGAGCTCGACGAGGAGATGGTCTTCGAATCGCGCGTCGGCGACGTGTTCCTCCTCGGCGCGTCGTCGTGGCGGATCGAGGACATCACGCACGACCGCGTGCTCGTGACGCCCGCGCCCGGCGCGCCCGGCAAGATGCCCTTCTGGCACGGCGATCGGCCGGGTCGGCCGGCCGAGTTCGGCGCGGCGATCGGCGCCCTCGCGCGCGCGATCGGTCGAAGCACCGACGCCGAGGCCGAGCGCATGCTCACGCGCGATCACGACCTCGATCGACCCGCGGCGCGGAGCCTCATCGCGTACGTGCGCGCGCAGGTCGAGGCGACGGGCGAGCCGCCGAGCGACGAGGCGATCGTCGTCGAGCGCTACCGCGACGAGATGGGCGACTTCCGCGTGTGCGTGCTCTCGCCGTTCGGCGCGCGGGTGCACGCGCCGTGGTGCACCGCCGCGCTCGCGCGCATGAAGCGCGACGCGCCGCTCGCCGAGGTCGAGGGCCTGTGGAGCGACGACGGCATCGTCTTCCGCTTCCCCGAGACCGACGAGGCGCCCGACGTGTCGCGCGTCGTGCCGCCCGCCGCCGAGGTCCAGGAGCTGCTCGTCGACGCGCTCGCGGCGACGAGCCTCTTCGCGGCGCGCTTCCGTGAGAACGCGGGCCGCGCGCTGCTCTTGCCGCGGCGCCGACCCGGGCAGCGCTCGCCGCTCTGGGCGCAGCGAAAGCGCGCGCACGATCTGCTCGCGGTCGCGTCGCGCTACCCGGCGTTCCCGATCGTGCTCGAGACGTACCGGGAGTGCCTGCGCGACGTGTTCGATCTGCCCGCGCTCGCCGAGCTCCTCGGGCGCGTCGAGCGGCGCGAGATCCGGCTCGTGCAGGTCGACTCGCGGCGGCCGTCGCCCTTCGCGTCGACGCTGCTCTTCTCGTACGTCGCGAGCTTCATCTACGACGGCGACGCGCCCGTCGCCGAGCGCCGCGCGCACGCGCTGTCGATCGACTCGGGCGAGCTCGCGCGCCTCCTCGGCGAGGGCGAGCTGCGCGATCTGCTCGACCCCGCCGCTATCGAGGCGCACGAGCGGCGCGCGCAGCGGCTCGACGAGGAGCGGCACGCGCGCGGCGTCGACGGCGTGCACGATCTGCTGCTCGTCGTCGGCGACCTCACGCGGGCCGAGATCGAGGCGCGCGCGACGCCGGCGGCGCAGGTCGAGGCGTGGCTCCACGCGCTCGTCCGGGAGGGCCGCGCGTGGTCGTTCGAGGTCGCGGGCGAGCTGCGGCTCGCCGCGATCGAGGACGCCGGAAAGATCGCCGGCGCGCTCGGCGTCGTGCCACCGAAGGACGCGCCCGCGGCGCTCCTCGCGTCGCCGCCGAACGCGCTCGACGAGATCGTCGCGAGGTACGCGCGCACCCACGGCCCGTTCGAGGTCGACGACGCGGCCGCGCGCTTCGGTGTCGGCGCCGCCCGCGTGAAGGACGCGCTCGCCCGGCTCGCCGCCGCCGGTCGCGCGCGCGCGGGCGCCTTCACGCCGCGCGGGAGTGATGGCGCGTGGTGCGACGCCGAGGTGCTGCGCGCGCTCAAGCAGACGAGCCTCGCGCGCGCCCGCCGCGAGGTCGCGCCGGCGCCGCAGGCCGCGCTCGCGCGCCTCGTCCTCGCGTGGCAAGGCGTCGCCGGGCACCGCGCGCTCCTCGATCCTGACGCGGTGACCGCCGAGGCGAGGCCGCGCGTCGACGCGGTGGCCGCCGTGATCGAGCAGCTCGCGGGCGCGCCGATCGTCGCGTCGACGCTCGAAGCCGACGTGCTGCCCGCGCGCGTCGCGCGCTACCGCGGCGCCGATCTCGACGCGCTCACGGCCGCCGGCGAGGTCGTGTGGATCGGCCTCGACGCGCTCGGCGCGAACGACGGGCGCGTCGCGCTCTTCGCCGCGGAGCAGGTCGCTCGGCTCGCGCCGCCGCCGCGCGCCGACGTGGGCGAGCTCGCGACGCGGCTGCGCGATCGGCTCGCGGAGCACGGCGCGCTGTTCTTCGCCGACCTCACGTCGCTCTCGGGCGCGTTCCCGCCAGACGTGCTCGGCGCGCTGTGGGAGCTCGTGTGGGCCGGCGAGGTCACGAACGACACGCTCGCGCCGCTGCGCAGCTACCTCGCGGGCGCGCCGAAGCAGACCGGCCGCGATCGACGCACGGCGCGCGGCCTCCGCGGCGCGGCGGAGGCGGGCTCGGCGCTGGGCCTCGCGCGCGCGGCGACGGCGGCGGGCGGGCGGCGCGCCGGACCGCCCGGCAGCGAGGGCCGGTGGTCGCTCGTGCGGCGTCCGCGCGCGGCGGCCCCGAGCGAGACCGAGCGCCGCGCCGCGCTGACTCGCGCGCTCCTCGATCGACACGGCGTCGTCACGCGCGAGGCGGTGCAGGCCGAGGGCATCGAAGGCGGCTTCAGCGCCGTGTACGAGGTGCTCAAGGCCATGGAGGAGGCCGGACGCGTGCGCCGCGGCTATTTCGTCGAGGGGCTCGGCGCGACGCAGTTCGCCCTGCCTGGCGCCGACGATCGCCTGCGCGCGCTTCGGGAAGCGCCGCGCGAGCCCGGGGTCGTCGTGCTCGCCGCGACCGACCCAGCGAACCCGTACGGCGCCGCGCTCGCGTGGCCCGAGCGCGTCGGCGCGGGCGACT
>DASYCF010000753.1:0-2148 GCA_036500365.1 Byssovorax sp. | reverse complement strand
CGAAATGCAGCGTCCCGGCGAACGAGCCGTCGACCTCGCCGTGCGGCTGTGCCTCGCCGTGCACGTGATCGGGCTCGCTGCCGGTGACGAGACGGGCCGCGCTGACGCAATAGCAGCCGAGGTCGAGCAACGCACCGCCGCCGAGCTCGCGCGTCCAGCGCACGTCGTCGGCGCGCGGGAGCGTGCCGGTAAACGTCCCGTGCACCGCTCGGAGCTCCCCCACGCGCGGCAGTAGCTCGCGGAGCAATGCGGTCTGCCGCGCGTGCCGCCACATATACCCCTCGGTGAGCACGAGCCCGCGGCGGTCCGCGTCGTCGTGCGCCTCGTCGACCTCTTTCGGGTGGCGTGTGTACGGCTTCTCGCAGATCACATGCTTGCCCGCCGCCAGCGCGCGCATCGTCCATTCGTGGTGGAGCGCGTTCGGAAGCGCGATGTAGACGGCGTCGACCGCGTCGTCTTCGAGCAGGGCGTCGTACGACGCGTGCGCGGTGGCGATGCCGTGCTCGTGGGCGTACGCCTGCGCACGCGCCCCGTCGCGCGAGCCGACGGCGACCACCTCGAACGGCGCGTCCTCGGCGCGCACACCGAGGATCGCCCCGTTGATGTCGGCGGTCGAAAGAAGCCCGAGGCGGACGCGTGACATCCCGCGTAGTCTCGCGCCGTGGACCAGGACGCGCTTCGCAGGCGTGCTCGGGCCGGGCTTGCGCGGGCGCCCGAGCGGGCGCCGGCACGCGCGCACTTTCGGGCGCTCGGGATCGACCCGGCGCGGCTCGACGGGCCGATCGTCGGCGTCTGCTCGACGTGGACGGGGACGATGCCGTGCAACCTGAACCAGCTCGAGCTGTCACGGAACGTCTGCGACGGCGTCACGGCTGCCGGAGGCGTGCCGCTGCCGTTCAACACGATCGCCGTCAGCGACAACCAGTCGCAGGGAACACCCGGGATGCGCGCGTCGCTCGTCTCGCGCGAGGTGATCGCGGACTCGATCGAGCTGATGGCGCACGCACACGACTTCGACGCCCTCGTTTGCCTCGTCGGGTGCGACAAGACGGTGCCCGCCGCACTGATGGCGCTCGCCCGGCTCGACAAGCCCGCCGTCGTCCTCTACAGCGGCCCGATGCGTGCCGGCCCGCGCAACGTCACGATCCAGGACGTCTGGGAAGCCGTCGGCGCCGAGGAGCGTGGCCTCCTCACGCGCGACGCGCTCGATGCACTGGAGCTCGTTGCGTGCCCCGGCGCGGGCACGTGCGCCGGGCACTTCACAGCGAACACGATGGCCGTCGCGCTCGACTGCCTCGGCATCGCGATCGTGGGCGACGGGCTCGTGTCGGCGGTCGACCTGGAGGCGAAGGCCGTCGCAGCTCGGCGCGCAGGCGCGCTCGCCGCCGGCCCTCTCCCCTCCGCCCGCTCGTTCCTCGACCGGCGCGCGCTCCTGAACGCGATGGCGGGGATCGCTGCGACGGGCGGCTCGACCAACGGCGTTCTCCATCTGCTGGCGATCGCGCGCGAGGGTGGTGTCGAACTGACGCTCGACGACCTGGCCGAGATCGCAGCGCGCACGCCGGTGATCGCGAGCCTCGCACCGTCGGGCCGCTACGTCGCCGACGACTTCCACGCCGCCGGCGGCACGCGCACACTGATCCGGGAGCTCGCACGTGCGCAGCTCCTCGACGGCGGCGCACCGACGGTCGGCGCGAGCACGCTCGCGGACGAGACCGCGAACGCGGATGCACCGGACGGGGAGATCGTCTTCACCGTCGAGCGCCCGTTCAAGACGACGGCGGCGCTCGCCGTGCTGCGCGGGAACCTTGCGCCCGACGGCAGCCTGGTCAAGGCCGCGGGCGCCGGCCGGAGCACTCACCGCGGGCCTGCCCGCGTGTTCGACAGCGAAGAGGCGTGCGCCGACGCCGTGCGCGGCGGGCTCGCGCAGGCGGGCGACGTGCTCGTCGTCCGCTACGAAGGCCCCGCCGGAGGGCCCGGGATGCGCGAGATGCTCAGCGTCACCTCGTCCGACGTCGGCGCCGGCCTCGGCGAGAGCGTCGCGCTCGTCACCGACGGGCGCTTCTCCGGCGCGACGCGCGGCCTGATGGTCGGTCACGTCGCACCCGAGGCGGCGCGCGGCGGTGCAGTCGCAGTTGTGCGCGACGG
>DASYCF010000752.1:0-3993 GCA_036500365.1 Byssovorax sp. | reverse complement strand
GCTGTCGTGGTGGTCGACCCACGCCGCGAGGCGCGCGCCGAGCCCGTCGATGAACGGGAGCGTCGTCTTCTCGAAGCTGTGGCCCCCGGCCTCGGACGCGAACGCGATGTCGAGCACGGCGACGCGCCCGGCGACCTCGCGCGGCTTCGGCAGCTTGCGGGGCGACGCGAAGGCGAGGGAGAAGTCGGCTGCGGTCATCGAAGGGCCTGCGCTCGGAAAGCGCGGTAGGATCCAGCGCTCGTGAAGCCCCCTGCCTTAGCACGCGGCGCGGCGGTTCTGATCGCGACGGCGACCGCCGCGCTCGTTCGAGTCGGTGGACCGGCCGCGGGCCCGGCCCTCGAGATCGCGGACGCGCGCGCCGATTCCCTCACGACCGGGTGCGCGCTCCGGGGCTCGGCGCCCGCCGTGCGCGGGGCCGAGCTCTTCGACGCGCAGTCGGGCGGCCGCGTCATCGCCAAGTTCACGGGCGGCGTCGTCCCGCTCACGCTGTCGGGGTTTCCGGCCGATCCGACGCAAGGCCGCGCCCGCGCGTCGACGAGCGCCGGCGGGACGCAGCTCCGCGTCGACGGGTTCGCGTCGACCTCGGCGTTCCAGGTGTACACGGCGCGCGACCTCCCGGTCGCGGCGGGCCACGTGTGGATCGCGAGCGCGCAGAAGGTACGCCTCGTCGGCGCCACGCCGACCACGCTGACGGGCGAGGTCGTCGTCCTCGGGTCGACGGGCCAGACGGCGCGCGCGTCGGGCGCGTGCGACGCGTTCACGCTCGTGCGAGGCGCGCCGCGGCCGATCGACGTCCCCGGCAACGGCAGGCTCTACTCGAGCAAGGGCACGGAGCTCGAGCTCTTCGATCGGCCCGACGGCGCCGCCGTCTTCAAGCTGAAGATGACCGAGGGCGCGAGCCACCTCTTCTGGTCGACCGAGACGCGCGGCGCCTGGGTGCACGTCCTCGCGCGGGCCGACCTCGTCGTCGACGCGTGGGCGAAGGCGTCCGCGCTCGAGGCGCAGAAGCGCGGCGAGATGGTCGATCAGGCCGCGCCGACGCAGACCGTCGTCTCGAGCGCGCAGCTCGCGATCAACGGGAGCGCGCCGACGCTCGTCGTCGCGACGAAGGACACGCCCGTGCGCGCGCGACGCGACGAGAAAGAAGCGCCGATCGGCGCGCTCGAGACCGGCGGCGAGGCGTACATCATGGAGACGATGATGGGCTGGGTGAACCTCTTGCCGAAGCACCTCGGCTTCCAGCCCGGCGACGGCGGCGGCTACTGGGTGCCCGCGTCCGAGCTGCCCCGCCGATGAGCGCGCGCGTCCTCGCTGCGCTGCCGCTCGGCGCGCTCGGCCTCTTCGCGTCGACCGCCTTCGCCCAGGGCGCGAGCGTGTCGGCGCCGGGCGCGGCGGGCCAGGAGGCGCTCGCCGTGCTCGTCGACGCCGACGGCGCCGTGCGCGCGCGCGTCTGCGCCGCGGGCAAGCCGTGCGACGCGGCGGGCGCGCCCGACGTCACGAAGCCCCAGGATCGCGGCCACGCGAAGGGGGCCGTCGCCCGCGTCATCCCGCTCGAGGGCGGCCGCGCGCTCGTCCGCGTCGCGCCGAAGAGCGGCGCCGGCTTCAACATGCTCCTCGCCGCGCCGCCGGCCGGCCAAGGCGACGCGCCGATCGTCTTCTGGTCCGGCGAGGTCGACGTACCGAAGGGCGAGCCCGGCGAGGCGCGCGCGAACGTCGTGCTCGAGCAGCCCGGACCGCGCGGCGTGCGCGTCGTCCTCGGCCAGCACCGCGACGACGTGAGCGTGTGCGGGCGCGCCGCGCTGACGAACGCGCAGGTCCTCGACCCCGCCACGCTGCGCTTCGAGAAGGGCGTCGCCGTCGTCGAGGGCGGCCTGTCCGAAGCCGAGCGCGCGAAGGCGACGAAGCTCACCGCGGCGCGCGTCGACGGCGCCTCGCCGGCGCGGCCGCTGCGCCTGCTCGTCATGCGCTCCGCGTCGAGCTCGATCGAAGGCGCCGTCGGCGCCCTCTCCGACGGCGACCTCGACACGACCTGGAGCGAGGCGAAGACGGGCGACGGCCGCGGCGAGTTCGTCACGTTCACGTCCGCGAGCGAGGTGCCCGTCGCCGGGCTCGAGATCGCCGTGCGCCCCGCGCGCGAGAGCCCGAAGGGCGCGGCGCCGCGCGAGCTCTTCGTCGCGACCGATGACAAGGTCTTCGCCGTCACGCTGCCCGAGGACGCGTGGTCACGCCCGCCCCACACGCGCTACGCCGTCTCGTTCCCGGAGCCGGTCCGTTCGAACTGCGTCGCGCTCGTGCTCGGCGCCGCCTACCCGCGCGGAGGCAAGGACGCCGACATCACGCTCGCCGAGGTCACCGCGAGGACGCCGTACGACGAGATGGATCTGCCCGCGCTCGTCGGCGCGCTCGCGGGCGGCGGCGAGCGCGCGCGCGGCGCCGGGGCGATGCTCGAGCACGGCGGCCTCGCCGCGGCGCGCGCCGTCATCGCCGCGTACGACAAGCTCGACGACGCCGCGAAGGAGCTCGGTCGGCGCGTCGTCGACCAGGCGCCGTGCGCGGAGCAGACGCCGTTCTACGCCGCGCGCTTCGCGTTCGGCGCCGCCCACGGAAGGCGCGACGGCGCCGCGCCCGGGGACATCAGCCCCGACTTCATCCACGCGCGCGATCGGCTGCGCATGTGCAAGCAAGACGGCGCCGTCGCGCTCGTGAAGCTCGTCGGCGATCCCGACGACAAGACGCGCGCGGCCGCCGCCGAAGAGCTCCCGGTCATCTCGCCCGCGGCGGCCGTGCCCGCGCTGCTCGACGCGATCACCGCGCTCGACGCCGCGCCTGCGCCGAAGGGCGGCGTGAAGCGCGGCGGCGCGAGGGCCGATCTCGTGGGCGCGCTGGCCACGGCCGCGCGGAGCGATCGCGCGCGCATCGCCGTCGCGCTCGAGCTCGAGCCCGCGCGCTTCGCGTCGCGACCTCCGGCGGTGCGCGCGGCGCTGCTCCGCGCGGTCGGACCCGGGCTCCCGAAGGCCGAGGGAGGCGCCGCCGCGTTCGCGTCGCTCGCGCAGCCCGGCTCGCCGTTCGAGCTCCGCTACCTGCTGCAGGCGCCGGCGGCCGAGCTGGCGCGCGGTGGGGACGCGCGCGCCGCCGACTTCCTCCGCACGTCGCTCGCCGACGCCGACGCGCACGTGCGTCGCCGCGCCGCCGAGGTCGCCGCGCGCGTGCCCGCCCTGTCCGCCGACCTCGCGCGCGCCGACGACGACACCGACGTGCGCGTGCGTGAGGGCGCGATCGAGGCGATCGCCGCCGGACACACGGCGGCCGCCGCCGCCGACCCCCTCGCGCGGAGGCTCGCCGACGACGACTGGCCGTTCGTGCGCGCCGCCGCCGCGCGCGCCCTCGCCGACGCGCCCGCGAACCCAGGCGTCGACGCCCACCTCGCGAAGGCGCTCGCAGACGCGTCGCCCGACGTGCGCGGCGCCGCTGCCGACTCGCTCGGCGCGCGGCACGCCGCGTCCGCAGCGCCCGCGCTGCGCGACCTCGCCTCGAACGCCGGCCAGTCCCCCGACGTGCGCGCTCACGCCATCTCCGCGCTCGGCTCGCTGTGCGACCACGAGTCCGTGTCGACCCTCTCGGCGATCGCCCTCCGCGCGCGCGACCAGACAGACGAGATCGCGCGACGCCTCGCCCCCGCGACGCTCGCGGCGCTCGCCGCCCTCGGCCCGCCCGACCTCGCCGCGCGCCTCGCGCCCTTGCTCGCAAAGGACACGCCCGGCCCCGTCCGCGAGCTCGCCCGCGCGACGCTGAAGTCCCCGCCGTCCTGCCGCTAAGCGTCCACGCAACGCCGCGCGCGTGCTCGTGCTTCGTGCCCGTGCTCGTGCTCGTGTCACGTGCACGGAGCGAATTGGTGAGGGCGGGCGGACACTCGGCACATCGTCGCCGTGCGAACGGCGCTGTGCCGGCAGGCCTCGAGCACGAGCACGTGCACGTACACGTACACGTACACGA
>DASYCF010000751.1:0-7660 GCA_036500365.1 Byssovorax sp. | reverse complement strand
GCTGTCGGTGCTGCTCGGCATCGCGGAGGCCGCGAGCCGCACGGGCGCGGACCGACTCGCGCGCTTCCGGTGCGCGCGCGGTGAGGCGAGCGAGGCGGCGGCGGCCCTCGACGCAATCGTCATGCTCGGGCTCGCGTGGAGCGTCGACGTCGAGCCGGTCGTCGCGCTGCTCGGCCGGCTGTATGCGATGCTCACGCGGCTCGCCAAGGCTGGTCGGTAGACGTCGCGCACCCGCCGGCGGAAGCGCCGGCTGTGCCGAGGTCACGCGCGGCGAAAATCCCATACCAGCGCGAATCGCCGCCGAGCCACCGGGAGCACCGAGTTCACCCGAGATCGAGCCGTTGGGCGCGCGGCGCGAATGCGCGATAGAACCGCTGGGCGTATTCGGTCAACCACGCGATCGCCGGCGGCCACGCGTGCCGATCGGCGAGGCGGCACGACAGAATGAGCTTCAGCACCTTCTGTTGTCGGTCCGGGTGCGGATTCCACAACAACGCGCAGCCGATCTCCTGCTCGATGGCACTCCGTTCCAGAGCAAGACCCGCAAGCGCTTGTTCAGCTCGGTCAGCCGCGAGCACCAGCTGGACCCCGACGTGCCCTTCTTGCGTGTTCGCGACGAGAGAGAGCCACAGGCCGGTCCTTCCGACGGCGATGTCGAACCAATACTGCGCGCGAGGCGCGCGCAGCGAAGGGAACGTCGAAGTCGCAGAGAGGGCGGCGCGCATCTCCGTCCAAAACTCCGCTTGAAGTTGCCGCACGTCGCTCGTGACGGGTCCGGCGCCCTCGACGTCGAGCGAGCGGAAATCGACCGCCCAATCCTCAGGTCCGAGCTCTGCGAGCGCGGTTGCCTGCAAGCACAGGCGATGGATGGCGGAGGCCGAGAGGTTCGTCTCGACGTATGCGTCATTCGCCAACTTGCGGAGGCGGCTCGACTTTCGGAACGCCGTGGCGTCCCAGTTCACGAACTTCGGGAGCTCCTCGACGCACCGCCTGAACTCGTCGTCACCGATGGCGGCGACCGCATTCATCGTCGCGACGGCGACGTCCACCCACGACGCGACACCGACCTCGGTCCCGCGAAGCCGCACGCGGACCGGCACCGTGCCAGTCACCGGCGGACCGTCGATGTCGCCCGCCGCGTCTCCTACGGGCTCCGCGCTCGGGCCGAAGTACGGCCACGTCGCGAGCGCCAGGCCTGCGAGCGCTTCTGCGCGAGCCTCGAGCGCCTCGGCGTTCCAGTTCTGCGTCGCGGCGAAATGTCGATTCAGGTCCACGTGACTCGCTGCGAAGCGCGTCTTCTTCTCCGCGTATGGCAAGTTCCCGAGCTCCGCGTTGTAGGCCGTGAGCGTGAGGTTACCGAGGGTGTGGAGATACTCGTCGTGAACCTCCTCCCAGTCCGCGCCGAGCTCCTGCTTCCAGGCATCGGTTATCGTCTGCGGCATGACGTGCTCGATCGTCGTGGCGGTCAGGTCTACCGCCTCTTTGTGCGGCGTCGCGGCGTTCAGGCGCTCCAGCAAGAGCTTGGTCTTTTCGCGGCGCTCGCCTGCGCCATAGAGCCGCGCGGAATAGAGGCGCGCACGGAAGTCGTCGTCACGCGGATAAGATCGTGGGTTGCTTCCGAGCAAGCGCCTCACGGCGGCGAGGAAGTCACCCTCGCGGTTCGCTTGGTCGTAGAGCGGCGCGAGGATCTTGTTCAGCCCGTGCGAGGCGACGCCACACACGAAGCGACGGAGTACGAAGTTCTCGAGCGCGTCGAGCACCTCACAGACCTCATGCTCGGTGCGGCGTCCTTCCACGAGGTCATCGAGCACGCCCAGGATGAACGGGTAGGCGACCGTGACCTCAAGGCGGCGGAGTCGTTCGAGCCGCGCGCGAAGCGCGACGGGAGCCCGTTCCGGGCGAAGCAGCATCTCGTACTGAACTGCGCTTCGCGCGAGCGCCCGCAGTTGGACGCGCGGATCGCCGCCAAGCGCGTCGACGCGCGCTTTCAGTGCTGCATAGACGTCCGTTTCGCGCACCACGCCGACGAACCGCGTGAGGTAGTGGCGCACGAACAGCGTGAGCTCCTCCTCGCCAAGGCGCCGCTGCATGGGACGCCAATCGTCGATGTAAGCGCGCTCGTGCTCGCGCTCAGGAAGCCTCATGAAGAAGTAGTTTCGGATCAGATCGGCCTGGGAGAGCGGGCGACCTTTCCCGTTCAAGCTTTCGAAAATTCGATGCGGGTTGTCCTTCTCGTCGAGGATGATGCTGACGAGCGTCAGTTTGGAGGTAACCGTGCGGAACAGCGCGTCCACGCCCGGCGCGTCATTCCGCCGAAATTTCTTGCCGAACCATTCAGCAGCGGCGCCGATCCCGCTCCTCGTCGTCCAACCTGGCTTCTCGGTCGCGGTGATCAGATGAACAAGCGCTTCGCGGTCGCTCTCCTCTTCGCTCTCCGCTTGCGTGGGCAACAACTTGAAGTGGTCCGCGCCATCGTCGTGGCGGTTCGTGATCAGGTCGCGGATCCGCTCGGCCACGCCGTTCTTGCCTTCTGCGGCAGCGAGGTCGCGAATCAAGCTGAGAATGACGACAAGGGTCGTGAGGCGCTGCTGACCGTCGATGAGAAGGCGCTTTTCTACACCCTCCGGCACCGTTCGCGCCGGCGCGGAGACGATGGGACCGAGGAAGTGCGGCTTCGAATCGGGATCTTCGAGCACTTCAAGCAAGTCTCGGTAAAGCGCCTCCCATTCACGTGGCCCCCACGAGTACGGCCGCTGGAAGTGTGGCACGAGGAACTGCTTGTTGCCCTCGAGGACTTTCTGAATTTTGCATTCGGCGGCGTCCATGGTGCCCCCAGCGACCAGCGGCGTGCCGGTACCTTTGGAGCCCATGCGACCACAGAAGCGGCGCGGAGACCATAGCTCACGCGGAATAGGGTGAACGCGGCGCCGAAGATCGCGGCCGCACGCTGGCGCAGCAGCTCTGGCGGGCGCAACGTGGAATGCGCTCTCCGTCACTCGGCGAGGCGGGCGCGGAGCTCTTCGAGGCCGAGGTCGGCGCATGCGCCTGGGGACACGCGGGCGGCGAGGCTTCGCTCCGCCGTCCAGCCGTCGTCGGCGTCGGCCTTCGCGGCGGCCTTGTAGGCGTCGCGGAACGGCGTGCCGGAGGCCGCCGCCTCGAGGGCGCGGTCGGTCGCGTACATGTCGCTCGAGATCGCGGCGCGCATCCGATCGCGATCGAGCTCGAGCGCGCTGACGAGCCTCGGCACGAGCGCGAGCGCGGCGAGCGCGGCTTCGGTCGCCTCGACGTAGGGGCGCTTCGTCGCCTGCAGGTCGCGGTGGTAGCTCGACGGGAGCGACAGCGCGTGGGCGATCTCCGCTTCGGCGCCGAGCGCGCGCGCCGCGCTCGCCCGCAGGAGCTCGACGACGTCGGGGTTTCGCTTGTTGGGCATGAGCGACGAGCCGGTCGTGAATGCCGCGGGCAGCTTGACGAAGCCCACCTCGGGCGTCGCGAAGAGCGACAGATCCCACGCGAGCCTGCGCACGTCGAGGAGCGCCTGCTTGACCGAGCCGAGGACGGCGAGCTCGAACTTGCCGCGCGCGTTCTGGGTGTACATCGGGTTTCGCTGCACGCGAGTGAACCCGAGCTCCTTCGCGACGCCCTCGCGATCGAGCGGCAGGCTCACGCCGAAGCCCGAGCCCGCGCCGAGCGGCGACTGATCGATCCACGCGAGCGTCGCGCGCGCGTGATCGCGATCGTCGAGGAACGCCTCGGCGAACGCCGCCATCCAGAGGCCGACGCTCGACGGCATGGCGCGCTGGAGGTGCGTGTAGCCGGGCATCGGCGTGGTCGCGTCGGCGTCGGCGCGGTCGAGGCACGCGCGCGCGACGTCGGCGCACGCGCTCGCGAGGCGCTCGAGCGTCGTCTTCATGTGAAGGCGCAGCGCGACCTGCACCTGATCGTTCCTGCTGCGGCCCGTGTGCAAGCGCTTGCCGAGGTCGCCGAGGCGCTCCGTCACGAAGAGCTCGATCGCGGAGTGACCGTCCTCGAACCGCTCGTCGAGCACGAACGCGCCGGAGGTGAACGCGGCGAGGAGCTCGTCGAGCGCGCCGCCGATCGCCGAGGCGCCGTCCGTCGTGAGCGCGCCGATCCGCGCGAGGCCGTTCACGTGCGCGCGCGTCGCCGCGAGATCGAACGGAAAGAGCGCGCGATCGAGGCGCACGTCGTCGCCCGCGAGGAAGCGCGCGATGTCGGCGTCGATCACCGTGTCGTCCTTCTGCCAGATGACGCTCATCGATCACGACCTGCGACAGCAGAGTCGCGGCAATGGATCCCTTCGGCCTCGTCGAGGCCGAGCGCGAGGTTCGCGCAGCGCAGCGCCTGCGTCGCCGCGCCGCCTCGCAGATTGTCGAGCGCCGCCACGACCGCGCCGTGCACGCCGTCGGCGCCGATCGCGAGCCCGCCGATCGTGACGTCGTGGCGAAGCGCCGCGTCGCGCGCGTGCGGCGCCTCGTCGACGATGCGCACGAACGGCTCGTCCGCGTACCGGTCGTCGAAGCGCCGCGCGAGATCCGCGCGCGACGACGGCCGGTCGAGCGCGAAGCTCACCGTGACGGAGAGCCCGCGGAAGAACGGCGCGACGTGCGGCGTGAAGCGGACGGCGAGGCCGAGCTGTCGCCTGAGCTCGCGCTCGTGCACATGATCGACGAGCGCGTACGGCGTGATGGCGTCGCGGAGCGCGTCGGGATCGTTGCGCCGAGACGGCGTCGCGCCCGCGCCGCTGTACCCGCTGACGCCGAACGCGGCGACGTCGCGCACGAGCTCCTTGATCGGCTCGATCGCGAGCTGCGCCGCGGTCGCGTAGCAGCCCGGGCTGGCGACGCGGCGCGCGCCCCGGATCGCCGCGCGGTTCCGCTCGGGCTGACCGTAGGCCCACGCGTCGTCGAAGCGATGGTCGGCGCCGAGGTCGACGACGACGGCGCGCGCGCCCGCGAACGCCTCGACCCACGGCGCGCTCGCGCCGTTCGGGAGGCCGAGGAAGACGACGTCGAGATCGCGCCGCGCGGCGTCTTCGGGCGACGGCGCTTCGAAGCGCGCGTCGAGCTCGACGCCCTCGATCACCTCGGCGACGCGCGCGCCCGCCGCCTCGGCGCTGGTGACGAGCTCGAGCGACATGCGCGGGTGCTTCGCGACGAGGCGCACGAGCTCGGCGCCGACGAAGCCGCGCGCGCCCACGACGCCGACGCGCGCCTTCACGGCTCCGCCGCCTCGAACGTCGCGGCCATCGCGAGCGCGTGCTCGACCGACGGCTGGATCTCGGCGAAGTCGCTCATGCCGCACCAGAACACCCACCAGCGCGGCGACTTGTAGAGCCCGTCGGCGCCCTCGGCGTACCACGCGTTCACGGGGTTGTCGGGGCGCGCGCGCCAGAAGAGCTTCGGGTGTTCGGCGCGCAGGCGCTTCCACAGCGAACCGCCGATGCCCTCGCCCTGCGCCTCGGTCGTGACGGCGAACTTGTCGAGGTAGGGGATGCCGCCCTCGAGCGTGACGATGGCCGTCGCGCGGTACGAGTCGGCGAGGTAGATCGCGTGCGGCTTCTTCTTGGTGAAGTACGCGGCGTCGAGGCGCTTGCCGAAGCACGCCTCGAGCAGGGCGCGGAGGCGCGGTCGGTCGACGTCGTCGAAGCTCGCGAAGCGGCCGACGCGCTCGCCCATGCGCACGAGCGTGCCGGCGCCGCGGTGCGTGAAGAGCTCCTTCGCGAGGTGATCGGGCGACGTGATCGACACGCTCGACGTCGCGGGCAGGCGCTCGAGCATGGCGCGGATCTCGTCGAGCCGGCGGCGCGCGTCCTCGGGCAGCTCGGCGGCGAGCTCGTCGTAGTCCTCGACCAGGTTGACCGCGCTGCGCACGGCGCCGCGCGCGACGAGGCCGCCCTCCTCGGTCAGGTAGACGACCTTGTGCGGCTTGATGCACAGCGCGAGCGCGCGCGCGGCGGCGTCGGCGTGGACGACGACGAGCTGGCCCGCGGGCGTCTCGCCGAGCGACGTCAGGATCGGCAGGTACCCGGCGCGGGCCGCCGACACGATCGCGGCGTCGCGCACCGCGGCCACCTCGCCGACGAGGCCGAGCTCGGGGTCGTCCGTCGCGCGCGCGGCGAACACGCCCGACGTGAACGGCCGCGCGCGCGCGCCCATCGCCTCGAGCGCCTCGACGAGAGCGACGTTGGTGTCGTGGAGCGCGCGCCGCGCGATCTCGAGCACGTCGGGCGTCATCTTGCGGAGGCCACGGGCGCGCGGCGCGTCGACGCCGGCGACCTCGAGCGCGCGATCGATCTGCGCGCCGCCGCCGTGCACGACGACCGGCACGAGGCCGACCTGCGCGAGGAACGTGAGCGACGACGCGAGCGCGTCGATCGAGTCGGCCACGACGCGCCCGCTGACCTTCACGACGGCGAACTTGGGCGCGTCGACGCTCGCGTAGTGGCGGAGGTACTGCTCGACCTCCTTCTTGCTGCCGATGTTGCCGAGCAGCCGCGCGATGACCTCCTTCACGACGCACCTCGGATCATGCGCGCGTAGATCGCCGTCAAGCGCTCGAGGTCCGCGATCGGCACGGACTCGTTCGCCGCGTGCGCCTGGGCGATGTCGCCGACGCCGAGGACGATCGCCGGATAGCCGGCCTCGGCGAAGAGCGCGGCCTCGGTCCAGAAGTCGACGGGCGGCGCGACGGCGAGATCGAAGCGCTCGGCGAACGCGCGTGCGGCTGCGTGCTCGCGGAGGGGCGGGCCGAGGAACGCGCGGGCGAGCTCGGCGTCGGGGGCGAGCGCGGCGAGCGCGTCGACGGTCTCGCTCGGGTCCATCGCGGGCGGGGGACGCACGCCGAACTTCGCCGTCGCCTCCGCCGCGACGACGTTCGCCTTCACGCCGCCCGCGATGGTGCCGACGTTGAAGCGCGCGTCGAGGAGCGGCCCCTGGGCGGCGGTCGACGTCGCGTCGAGCGCGCGCGCCATCCACCGGCCGAGCGCGTGGGTCGCGCTGTCGATCGACGCCGCCGACGCGTGCCCGGCGCGCCCTCGGAACGTGAGCGTCGCGGTCGCGATCCCGCGGTGCGCGAGCGCCGCCTTGCACGACGTGGGCTCCGCGACGACGACGAGCTCGTACGGGAGCCCACGCGCGATGAAGTCCCGCACGCAGGCCGCCTGGCCAGCCTCCTCGTCGGTGGTGAACAGGAGCGCGAGGTCCCCCGCGGTCTCGAGGGCGGTCGCCATCATGGCCGCCGCGGCGCCCTTCGTGTCGCACGCGCCGAGGCCGCGCGCGCGATCGCCTTCGACGCGGAGCGCGAACGGGCTCGCCGACCAGCCCGGCGCGGCGGGCACGGTGTCGACGTGGAAGTTGAACAAGACGCGTGGGGCGCCGCGGCGTGCGTGCACGCAGATCGAGCCGCCGCCGAGGTCGCGCACGTCGATCTCGAAGGCGCCGCGCAGGCGCGCCTCGACGTGCGCCGCGATCGCGGCGGCGTCGCGCGGCGGGTTCCGCGAGTCGATCGCGACGAGCGCGGCGAGCTCCTCGAGAGCGCGCGCGGCGCTCACGACGCGGGCTTCTTCGCGGACGCGCCGCGCGGGTTCACGTCGGCCGAGAGCGCCGCGCTCTGGCCGAGCAAGCGGATGAAGCCCTCCGCCTCC
>DASYCF010000750.1:0-11573 GCA_036500365.1 Byssovorax sp. | reverse complement strand
CGACGCTGCGGCCGCGCGCGCCGTGGCTCGCCGTGCTCGCGGCGTTCGGCGCGGGACGGCGAGCGCCCACGCGCGCGTGCCGAAGCCCGACGGATCCGGCGCGGTGGCGGCGTCGGCTGGGCCCATGTTCTCGAGCGTGTGGCACGTCGCGCAGCTCTCCTCGAAGAGCTCGGCGCCGCGCGTCTCGGGCCGCGTGGGTCAGGAGGCGCGCGCGAAACCAAATTGAGGCCTTGACAGACATGGTAACCAAGTTATCATGTCGCTCATGGATGCCGACGCGACCTCGCCCGTGCCTCGCGCACACGTGGCCGATCACGTGTTCGCCGAGCTCGCGCGTGACGTGCTGACGGGCGCGCTCGCGGCGGGGGCGCCCCTGCCGCCCGAGCGCGTGCTGGTCGATCGGTTCGGCGTCTCGCGCGTGCTCGTGCGGCAGGCCGTGCACCGGCTCGCCGAGCTCGGGCTCGTCCGTGTCAAGCAAGGCGGTGCCACGCTCGTGCTCGACCCGCGCACGGCGACGGATCTGCGCGTGCTCGGCCTCCTCTACCGCGCGTCGCCCGGCGCGCTCTCCGCGGCCGACGTCGCCGACATCGTCGAGAAGCAGTACATGCAGGGCCTCTCGATCGTCGAGGTCGCGGGCCGAAGGGCGAAGGGCGACGGCGCGCTCGCCTCTGTCATCGCGCTCTTGAAGGAGGCAGCGGACGACCCGAGCGCGCTCGCCGACTTCGGCGCGTTCGAGCGGCGGTTCTGGCGCGCGCTCGCGGCCGCCGCGGGCAACCGCATCTTCGAGATGGAGCTCGCGTGGTGGTACGACGCGCTCGTCGATCCCCCCGTCCCGCCCGAGGTCGCGGGCGCGCGCACGCAGGAGCGGTTCGCGTTCTACGTCGAGCTCGTCGGCCGCCTCGTCGAGCGCGGCGGGCCAGCGGCCGTCGAGTACTACCTCGCGAGCGTGCGCCCCATCCTCGACCTCGTGATCGCGCGCGCCCACGCCGCGCGGAGGGCGCCGTGATCGCGCGCGGGATCTTCCTCGCGGCCGCGTGCGCGCTCGCGCTCGGCTGCGACGGCGCCGACAAGAGCGTCGCCGGCGCGCCGATCGAGTTCGACATGTCGACCGACGTCGCCGTCGGCGCCGAGCGCTACACGTGCATGTTCGTGAAGATGCCCGACACGGGCGGCGAGATCTTCGTCGGCGGCGGCAGCTACACGACGACGCCGGGCACCCACCACTTCCTGCTCTTCCGCACGGCGAAGGACATGCCCACGCCGACGTACGACACGCCCGTCGACTGCAACGAGGGTGACGGCGTGATGCAGTACGAGCGCGGCTACGTCACCGGCGGCCAGCTCCCGAGCGACTCCGCCGAGTTCCCCGCGGGCCTCGGCCTCCCGTTCGAATCCGGCGAGACGCTGCTCTTCGAAGGACACTTCCTCGACGCGAGCTCCGCCGCCGAGCTCGCGAGCATCCACGTCGAGCTCGACACGGTCGACCCGTCGACGATCCTCGATCGCGTCGGCACGTTCCGCTTCTACGACCCGTTCATCTACCTCGCGCCGCGCGCGTCGGCGAAGGCGGCGATGCGCTGCCACATCCACGAGGACGTCACGCTCATCTCGGCCGGCTCGCACATGCACGAGCGCGGCGTCGGCTACTCGGCGTTCGTCGACCAGCCCGGACAGGGGTTCTCCGCGGCGCCGTTCTTCACGACGAGCGACTGGCAACATCCCACGCCGTGGGAGGGCGCGACGTCGCTCACCTCGGGCTCCGCCCTCCGGTTCGAGTGCGACTACGACAACCCGTCGGACGGCGTGATCGTCCAGGGCCCGAGCGCGACGGCCAACGAGATGTGCATGCTCGCCGGCTTCTATTTCCCGGAGCAAGACGCCGCCGAAGAGGACTGCACGTCGATGGACATGCACGGCACGGGCGCGCGCACCTGCGCCGAGACGGCGAGCTGCGTCGCCCTCTGCCCGCCGTCGGAGGCGCCGAACTTCTCGCCGGGCAGCGCCGCCGTGGGCCCCTGTTGGCAGCAGTGCGTCGTCGACTCGTGCCCGAACGTGACCGAGGCCTTGTTCCCCGAGCTCGAGTGCGAAGAGGCGAAGTGCAAGGCAGCCTGCCAGACCGCGGGCCTCGCGTGCTCGCAGTGCCTCGAGGTCGACTGCAAGCAAGAGCTCGACACGTGCCAGGCCCTCGCCTGCGGCGAATAGCCTCGCCTTACATCCATTCGATTCAAGCTGCCGTTGTGCCCTCCGCGTGTCGCGGGGGTCCGTTTGCCGTCGGAAGACGTGGAGGTCTGTCGTGAAGGTGTCTCATTCATTGGCTTGTGGGGTCGCGGCGCTGCTCCTGGTCGCGTGCGGGGGGAGCTCGGACACGGAGCCGGGCGCGAGCGAGGCGACGTCGACGTCGACCGGCGCGTCCAGCGGCGCGGGCGCCGGCAACACGACCGGCGCGGGCTCGGGAGGCTCGAGCGCCGACGGCGGCGGCGCGGCCGACGATCGCATCGACCCGATCTCCGTCGGCCACGACTGGACGTACGACGTCACCGAGATCGGCGACGACCCGGCGTGCCCGTCGGGGTCGCACACCGGAAAGACGCTCTCCGAGGGCACGTTCGACGGCAAGGACGCCTTCCAGGTGAGCTCCTTGTGCACGGGATATCCGCCCTCGTACTACGCGGTCGACGGCGACGTGGTCGAGGTCAACTACATGGGTACGTGGCTCCTCGCGCTCGACGCGCCGGTGCAAGAGGGCCACATGTGGACGAACGGCGCCTCGACCTTCACGTGGCACGACGAGGGCACCGTCACCGTCGGCGCGGGCACGTTCGACCAGTGCTTCCGCGCCACGCAGGACGACGCAGGGTGGGACGCGTACACGATCTTCTGCCGCGGAGTCGGCCCCGTGCACTGGCACTCCGTCGACCCCAGCGGCGACGGCTACGACGCGGTGCTCACCGCGGTGAGCTTCTGACTATGCGGCGGAGGGCGGGGCCTCGATGGAGGGCGGCGGAGCGTCGCCGCCGGCGTCGGGCGCCACGCGCGGCCTCCGCCCCTCGAGGCGGAGCTGCACGGGGAGCACGATCATGGGCACGCCCACGTGCTGGAGGCGGCGCTGGATCAAGAACGCCGTCTCGTTGTGGAGGATGCGGTTCCAGGCCGTGTCTTCCTCGAAGATGATCTGCCCCGCGACGACGAGCGCCTTCGGGAACTTCTTCAAGAGATCGACGCCGATGCGCTCGCCCTCGACGGCGACCTCGGTGCCGACCGAGAAGCTCGACGACGCCGGCAGGCCGAGGGTGCGCGCGAAGCGCTCGTACGACTCGAGGTTCTCGCGCGTGCGCGCCTCGAGCGCCTCGACCTCGCGCGCGCCCTTGAAGTTGTCGGAGTCGACGACGGCGACGCTCACGAAGACGACGCCCTTGAAATGGCCAGGGAACATGCGGAGCAGCGTGAGCATCGCGTGGCGGCCGAGGCCGCCGTAGCCGCCGACGAAGAGGACGGCGACGGGCTTCGACGGGTCCAGCTCGCCGACGACCTCGTCGGCGACGGGGTACATCGCGCGCGCCTCTTCGCCCTGCTCGGGGCCCGGCAAATCGCGGTCGAGCCTGCGGATCGCGCGCACGACGGAGCCATAGTGGCGCTTGACGAAGAAGCAGAACACCGTGAGGGCCGCGGTGATGACGAGCGTGAGCCAGCCGCCCTCGGCGAACTTCTCGAGGATGGTGATGACCAGGATCGTCACGCAGAGCAGCGTCGCGGCGACGTGCGCCGGCAGGTGCCGCCACCACATCGGGTCCTCCTTGCGGTGGCGGACCCAGAACACCGTCATCGCGATGTTCGAGAGCGAGAACGTCACGAAGACGTTGATCGAGTACATGACGACGAGCTTCGACACGTCGCCGCCCGTGTAGAGGAGCGCCGCGGCAGCCGCGCCGGCCATCAAGAGCACGCCGTTCCGCATCGTGAGCCGCTCGGACAGCGCCGAGAACCGGTGCGGGAGCCACGAGTCGGTCGCCATGTTGGCCATGACGCGCGGCCCGTCGAGGAAGCCCGCCTGCGCGGCGACGAAGAGCAGCGCGCCCTCGCTCAGCAGCGCGGCGACGATGAACCAGCTGCCGACGTGGACCCCGCCGAGCTCCCAGCCGCCCGCGAGGCGGTCGAGGAGGTACGCGTTCATCGTCTTGTCGCGCGAGACGTCGGGCCGCAGGTTGAAGAGCAGGTAGCAGAGGAGGATGCCGCCCGCGGTGATGGCGAGCGACGTCGCCATCAGCACCATCGTGCGCTTCGCCGTCTGCACGCGCGGCTCGCGCATCATCTGGAGGCCGTTCGACACCGCCTCGATGCCCGTGTAGGTGCCGCCGCCCATCGAGTACGCGCGCACGAACAAGAGCAGCATGCCGCCCGTGCCGAGCATGCCGATCGTCTCGTGGATGTTCACCGTCACGCGCGTGCTGACGGTGCCGAAGTTGGCCGCGTTCGTGACGACGCCGATGGCGATGAGCGCCGCGTGCGTGACGACGAAGACGCCGAAGATCGGCGCGATCGCGGTCACGCTCTCCTTCACGCCGCGCAGGTTCATCACCGTGAGCAGGCCGAGGCCGAGGAAGCCGAACGCGAGCTTGTAGTGGGCGAAGCTCGCGGGCACGAACGGCATCGAGAAGATCGCGTCGGCCCCCGACGCGATCGAGATCGTGATCGTGAGCACATAGTCGACGAGCAGCGCGGCGCCCGAGATGACGCCCGTGCGCGGGCCGAGGATCTTGCTCGCGACGACGTAGCCGCCGCCGCCCGCCGGGAACTGCTCGATGATGCGGCTGTAGCCGTACGAGATGATGAAGACGGTGAGCGCCGTCGCCGCGGCGAGGAACACGGCGAGCCCGACGTGGATGCCGCCCTTCGGATCCACGAGCGCGCGGAACGCCTCGTCGGGGCCGTACGCGCTCGACGACAGGCCGTCGGCGCCGAGGCCGACCCACGCGAGCAGCGCGACGAGCGAGAGTTTGTGGAACGCGTGCGGGTCTTTGACGTCCTTCGGCGCGCCAAAGATGGCGCGACGAGCGCGCTCAGCGAACGTGGACATGTGGGGCTCCAGCCGCCTACGGGGTTAGCTGACGGGCTCGGGCCTGAAGTGCCCGCCGGCGCTGTGACGCGCCGGTTCGCCCCTGAGCCTCTGGAACTGCGAGGCTCGGCCCATCGAAGGGCCTACGGTTCCCCCGTTGGTCGATCGCTCGACCACTCGGCGAGCCCTAGGCTGCGCCCGCGACGGAGAATCCGCAAGACCTCACGCGCCGCGCCTCTGCAGGCGGCCGACGAGGTTCGATTTCCGACGCCGCCGAGCGACCGTCAAAACGCGCCGAGGTAGACCGCGGGCAGCCCGACGGCCGGGTCCACCTCGATCGACGTGGGCGCGGCTTCCCCGGCGGCGTCGAAGCGCACGAGCGACTCGGCGGTCGATGCGTCGGCGAGGAAGCACGCCCCGCACGCCTGCGCGCACCGCACCTCGCCGAGCTTGAACGCGTCGGCCGTCGAGGTGATCTCGCGCGACGTCGCGGCGTCGAGATCGACGAGGAGCGCGCGATCGCCGTGCGGGGTCGCGCCGCCGAGCGCGCCGAACGTCGTGACGACGGCCGTCGACTCCGACGCGAACGAGATCGAGAAGCCGAGCGCGTCGCCGCCCAGCGACGCCGCCGTGGCGCGCGCCGTCTCGTCGAGCGTCGTGAGGTCGAGGCGCACGGCCGCCGACTCGCCGACGTCGGTCGCGGAGCTCTGTTCGAACTGACCCGAGCACGCGACGCCGAGCGACGCGCCCGACGGCGACACCGCGAGGCCGAGGCAGCCGTGCAGCCCGGAGAGCACGTGCACGCGCGTGATCGCGTCCGTCGCGGGATCGATCTCCACGACGCGCGACTCCGCGGACGACGTGTAGTCGAGGTCGTCGCACGAGAGCAGCGCGTACACGAGACCGCCCGCCTGGACCAGGCGCGCGGGCCGCGGATAGAAGCCCGCGCCGGCGCCCGCGAGCGCGCTCGCCAGGTCGATGCGACCCGTGGGCGCCCCCGCGATCGGATCGACGATCAGCACGTCGCTCCCGCCGTCGAACGGCTCGGCGCCGGGCGCGAGGTTCGGGTCGTAGCGCGCGACGTAGGCCTTGTGATCCCCGAGCGCGAGCCAGTCGTGCGCGTCCGATGCGAACCCGGTCTTCACGTCGATCTGCGCGCGCACGGCCCCGCTCACGACGTCGACCAGCGTGATCACACCCGCCGGGTAGCGATCGATCAGCGTGAACGTGTCGCCCGCGTCGGGCGTCGTCGGCGCGACGACGTCGCCCGAGAGCGCGGCGGAGAGGCCCGTCGACGCGGACGAGCTCGAGATGACGGACGCGCTGAGCACGTCGCCGCTCCAGTCGACGAGGCCGACGTCCGTCGACTGGTAGTCGCTCGACACGACCACGACGCCGCGCCCGCACGCGCCGGGCGCGACGTCGGTGCCGCCCGTGTTCGCGGGAGGATCGGGCGCGCCGCACCCCGCGCTCGCGAGCGCGACGACGGCCGTGAGGAGCGCGCGCGTCGTCACCACCACCAGGCCTCCAGGCTCGCGTGCACGGCGCGGCCGGGGAGCGGCAGGCCGAGCACGTCGAAGTTCTGCGTGTCGAGGACGTCGGTCAGCGCGAGGCGCTCGGAGATCCGGCGGCCGAGCTCGAACAGCGTCACCTCGAGGTCGAGCTGGCTCTCGGCGGGGAGCACGATGAGCCCCGCGGGATCGGCGACCCGCGACGCGCGGTACACGTAGCGCGCCGCGATCGAGGCGCGATCGAGGAACGACGCGAGCTTGTCGCGATAGAGCTCGAGCGCGGGCGCGGCGACGAGGCGCGCCTGGAACGGGAGCACGTCGTTCGCGATCGTGCGCCCGTCGGTCGTGTCGCGCGGATCGACGAACGTGAGCGCGCACTCGAGCTTGATCAAATCGAGCGCGCGCGCGGCGGCCGTGACCTCGGCGCCGAGGAGCCGCGCGCTCGCGACGTTGAACGGGCGCACGACGCCGAGATCGGACTGCTCGTACGCGACGAGATCGCTCGCGACCCGGGCGAAGCCGACCGCCTCGACGTGGAACGACGCGCGCTGCGAGGCGGCGCCCACGCGCGCCCCCGCGTCGACCGTGAGCCCGGTCTCCGGCGTGAGCGAGGGGTTCCCGCGCACGGCGGCCGACGTGCCGTAGAGCTCGCCGAGCGTGGGCACGCGCGCGTACCGACCGAGGTTCACGAAGAGGTCGAGCGGCCTCGCCAGGCGCGCGCGCGCGCCGATCCGCGCCGACGGCTCGGTCGATCCGCAGAGACCGCTCGACGGAGAAGAAGGCGCGTCGGGATCGGGCGGGCCGGTCGTCGCGTCGCACGAGAACGACCCGAGCGCGGCGATCTCGAGGCGCGGCACGACGTCGTCGCACGTCGCGGCGCCGCCCTTCGCGCACACGTCGAGCGTCGCCTGCGCCGCGGCGCGGCTCGTCGCGCGGCGCGCGCGCACGGGCGTCGCGGCGCCGTCGATCGCGAGCGTCTCGATCTCCTCGCCGACGACGCCGGAGATGGAGAGCGCGCTGACGGGGCGCGCGACGAGGCGCGCCGTCTCGCCGACGCGCCGCCCGGCCTCGCTGACGAGCGCGCTCGTGAGGCCGAGCTCGTGCAGCGGATCGGTGAGCCGCTCGCCGGTCAAGATCGCAGACGTCACGAGCTCGAGGCGGCACTTGTCGACGTCGGCGCGGCAGGGCGCGCGAGCGGTGGCGCCGGCGAGGAAGCGCGAGAGCTCGGCGCGCGCCTCGCGCGCGGGCACGACGCCGAGGCCCGTGACGCCCTGCTCGCGCGCGAACGCGTTCGCGATCGTCGTGACGGTCGCGCCGCCGCCGAGCGCCGCGCGCCCGACGGCCCACGCGTCGACGTCGCGCGCGTCGGCGTTCTGGCGGAGCCGCACGGCGTCGTCCGTCGGATCGAAGCGCGTGCCGCGATCGTCGAGGTACGCGTAGCCGTTCGTCGCGCTCGACACGCGCACCGCCGCGAGCCCGCCCGCGCGCGCGTCGCCCGCCGCGCCGCCCGCCCACGCGGCGCGCTCGCCGAAGCTCCCGATCTCGGCGCCGCCGCCGACGCGCGCGTCACGCGGCGCGATCGGCTCGAAGAAGATCGCGCCGCCGAGGCCGAGGCGATCGGCGTCGAGCGGCGCGGAGCCGCGGAACACCTCGACGTGATCGATCATCCAGAGCGGCACACGCGACAGATCGGCGGTGCCTGTCACGTCGTCGTTGATGCGCACGCCAGCGAGGTAGACGGGCGTCTCGGCGCTCGTCGCGCCGCGGATCTGCGCGGTCGCGAGGTCGCTCGTCGCGCCCGTGCGCGACACCTCGACGCCGGGCACGCGCGCGAGGACGTCGGCCGCGCTCGCGCCGGGCGACGTCAGTTTGTCGCGCGTGATGGTCGTCGTCGCCGCCGTCGGATCGCGCTCGCTCGGCGCGCCGAGCGGGTCGCCTTGCACCGTGACCTCGACGCCGTCGTCGGCGCGCGCGCGCGACACGCCGAGCGACAGCGCGGCCGCTGCGAGCGCCGCGACGCCGGCCCTCACGGGCAGCCAGCGTTCACGACCGCGACGGCATCGAGATCGAAATCACCCGGCAAATCAGGCCGATCGGTGATGCGCACGAAGCGCGCATGCGCGACGCCGATGTCCGCGAGATCGAACGCGTCGCCGCCGGCCGTCGCCGGATCGAGCGGGTCGATCGAGTTGTCGCTCGCGTTCGCGTACACGGGGTGCCAGCCCGCGCACGAGCCCCAAGGGTACGCCGTCGCCGTGCAGGGGAACGACGTCCACGCCTCGCCGTCCTCGCTCACTGCGACGGTGCCGGGGTTCGCGTACACGTCCTGCGGATCGCCGCCCACGAAGAACGGGTTCTCGAACACGATGAAGTCCGCGCCTGGGCCGTCGACGATGCCGCCGCCGTCGAACGCGAGCACGATGCTGCCGCCCTCGCCGAGGCCGAGCACGTCGAGCGAGCCGGACCCGTCGCCTGCGCCCTCGGGCGGGCCGAGCACGTCGCCCGGATAGTCGTCCTCGCCGAAGCCGCCGTCGGGGCCGATGCACGCGGACACGATGCGCGTCGCGAAGTGCGGCGGATCGCACGCGCCGCCGGCGCCGCCTTCCCCCGCACCACCGAGGCCCGTCGCGGCGAGGCAGTCGAAGCCCGCGCCGCCCGCGCCCGTCGCGCTCGACGTCGACGCGTCCGACGATCCGCTCGCGGGCGACGACGAGCCGCGCGCGACGGTCGACGCGCGCGTCGACGCGGCGCCGCCGGAGCCATGTCCGGTCGACGCAGCGACGGTCGCCGCGCCGCCCGCGGCCTCGTCGGGTGGCGCGCCCGAGCACGCGACGAGGAGACACGATGACCAGCCAACGAAGACGGAGCTCTGCACCTCGGCACCCCTTCGGGCGAGCTCGCGCCCCGTGGGATTGTTTCGCCGAGGGGCCGGTCTTCTGACTCGGCGGGTGCCGGGCGACTCGCGTCGTCCGGCGGGGCGATCACCTTCCAGGCCTCGCGGCCCGTGGCGCTCTCGATCGACCCGTGCCCGCGTCACAGCGGCGGCTCCGTGCCAGACTCTCACTGGCTTCCCGTCGCGGTTCGGCCGCCCGGCCGCTCCGCGCCCTCCGAGCGGAGGGACCCTTCGACGGCTGGCAGCTACCATGGGCCGCGTGCACCAGCAACCGGAGCACCGGCGCGGCGCGGAAGGTGCCACGCCGGGCGCGCGTATGTCTCCCGTGCTCCGCGCGATCGGCTCCGCGTGCTTGCTCGCGACCGTCGCAGCATGCACCGCTTCGCAGCCGAGCCCGCCGCCTGTCGAAGCGAGCGCGCTCCCCGCCTCCGAGCTCAGGCCGGCGCCCGTCACGTCCGCTGCGCCCTCGCCTGCGCCTTCGACCGCGCCTTCCGCCGCGCCGTCTGCAGCGTCCAGCGCGCCGCCTCGACCGAGGCAGTCATTGAAGGAGCGCGCCGTGTCGGTCGAGGTCGTCGCCGGCGATGTGATCGCGCGCGACGCGCACGGCAACACGGCGGCGCTGACGACCGAGGGCAAGGACGACGAGCCCACGCTGTCGCTCGACGGCATGTCCGTCGCGTTCGTCCGGCGTCCGAACGGCGGCGGGAGAGATCTCTACCGAGTGCCCGTCGACGACGGGGACGCCGAGCGCCTCGTCGCGGACGGCCCGCTCGACCCGCCAGGCGGGGTCGACATGGTCGACCTCTCGAGTCCGCTGTTCTCGCTCGACGGCAAGCGCGTCTTGTTCACGGTGACGAACGGGCGACTCGGCGCCGTGTGCGGGGTCGATCTCGCGACGAAGAAGGTCACGTGGCTCGCCACCGCGGTCGAGGCGGAGCTGCTCCGCAAGGGGCCTTATCGAGGTCAGCTCCTCATCGCGCATCGCAGCGACTCGCCGAGCGGCGGCTTCGTCGAGCGGTGTGAGGTGTGGGACAGCGTGAAGGGCAAGCTCATCCGAGCCATCCCGTGCGGCAACGAGGCCAACCTCACGGACCCTGGGGCGCGGCGCGCGCTCGGGCTCGACCTGGCCGATCCGGAGCGATCGCCGTTCGGTCTCCACTAGCGGCTGCGCGTCACCGCGCTTCGAAGTCGAGATCGTGCGTGCGCACGTAGAAGCGCTCGCCCTCGGCCGGCGCGATCGCGACGCTGTCGAACACGACGCGCGCGAAGTCGCCCGACTCGTCGAGCACGCTCACGGGGGCGCCCGCGTCGGCGTGGCCGACGAGCACCCGCCGCGCGACGTCGGCGCCGGCGACGAAGAGCTCGGCCTCGCGCGCGACCTTCGCCGTGCGCGACTCGACGCGCGCCCGGCACCACGTCCGCACGGGCCCGCGCGTCCGATGCGAACCGCCGAGGCGCGATCCGAGCGCCGTCACCTGATCGATGGGAGCCCATGCGTCGAACGCGATCTCGGGGCCGATGGAGCCCGCCACGCGCACGCGGCCGCCGCGCTCCTCGAAGCGGCCCATCACGCCCACGCTCACGCGCGCCCCCGCTGTACGCGCGATGCGATCCATGGAGGTCGGCGACGCGAACAGCTCGAGCTCCTCGCCCGCCGCGATGGCGAGGATGCGGCTCGTCGGCGGTCCGTCCTCCGCGCCGTCGGGAGGGCGCGATGCGTACACGACCGCCTCACACGGCGCGCGCGCCTCGAGCTTCGTCGGCGGCTCGGTCGGCGCGTCGATCTCGATCGCGACGTCGCCGTGATCGGCGCCGAGCACGCGGACGGCGGCGCCCGCGCGCGCCCACAGGTGGTCGGGCGCCGCGAACACGCGCTCGCGCAGGTGGAACGTGTGCCCCTCGATCGACGACCAGCCCGTGATCGACACGCCCTGCCCCGCGAGGTCGACGCGCGCGCGCGCCGCGACGCCGTGCGCGCCGGGCCTCGGGAGATGGCTCCACGCCGCGTGCACGAGATCCTTGCGGACGACCTCGACGATCGGCAGCGCGTCGCCGCGCGCGAGATAGATGGGGTAGTCGCCCGCGTCGTCGACGCTCGCGAGCGGCTCGCCGTCGC
>DASYCF010000749.1:0-8340 GCA_036500365.1 Byssovorax sp. | reverse complement strand
GCGCGACCGTGGGCGGGCTCGCGGTCGACGCGCTCGGACGCACGGTCATGTCCGGCTGCGCCCCGCCCGGGCTGGACTTCGGCACCGGTCCCCTCGCGAACGGCTACGCGGTCCAGTTCGACCCCATGGGCGCCGTGCGGTGGGCGCGCGACGGCGGCGGAACCGAGCCTGGCTCCGGCATGGGCTCGATGGCAACCACGCTGTCGACGGGCGACGCCGTCGTCGTGTCGTTCACCGTCACCACCGGCGCGGTCGTCGACGTCGGCTGCGGCCCGCTCTCGCTGGCTCCCGGACAGGACGCGTACCTGGCGCGGTTCGACGGCGACACCGGCGCGTGCGTGTTCTCTCGCACCCTGGGCGAGCTCGAGCCTGCGAGCTCGCTCGTGATCACGTCCGACCCCGGCGACGACGACCTCGTGATCGGAGGCGAGCTCTATGGCACCGTCGACGCGGGAACGAGCACGCTGGCATCGACGCAGACGTCCGGCGCGTTCGTGCTGCGAATGGACGGGAACGGTCAGCCCCTCTGGGGCCTCGCGTTCCCGGCCACGGACAGCGACGACGTGGGCGGTGTCGCCGTGAACCCCGTCACGCACGACATCGGGCTCACGGGATACGCCAACGCGGAGGTCGACCTGGGGGGCGGCCCGATCACGACGATCGGGGGCGTGTTCGTCAGCGTGCTGTCGCGTGCCGGCGCGCTGATCTCGGCCGATCGCTATGGCGACCAGAACCTCGCGGCGGGCGAAGGGATCGCGTTCTCGCCCGACGGCGCCTCGCTCGCGATCATGGGCTCGTTCAGTGGGATGATGGCGTTCGGACCGAACCTCGCCTCCCAGGCCGACCCGGGCACCTTCCCGGTGTTCGTGGCCGAGCTGCCCGCGCCGCCGCGAAGCGACTGCACGGGCGATCTCTCGAACGTCGGCGCGGGCGACTTCCACGTGACGTTCGACGTCGCGACCACGCAGCAGGATGGCCAGGTCGCGATCGCGAACCAGCGCGCCGCGTGCGCCGAGGGGACGTTCTGGGATGCGCACCTCGCGAGCGGAGCGATCGAGGTGGAGACCGATGACGACGGCGGCGCCTACACGGCGCTCGTCGGCACGCGCGTCATCGACGACGGCGCGTCGCACCACGTCGAGATCGCGCGCGTCGCGGGCAGCCTGACGCTGACGATCGACGGAGTCCTCGATGGTACCGCCCTGTCGGCGGCGAGCCTCCCCGCGCTCGCCCCGCTCGCGGCACGGACCGACGTGTGCGAAGGCGCGAACGGTTCGGTGTCGCTGATCGGCGCGCTGACCAACCTCTGCGTGACGAGCCCGTGACCAGCGCCCGCGCGTCGTAGCTCAGCGGGCCGTCAGCGCGCCCGCGAGCTCGTGCGCCGCCGGGCCGTCCACCGTCGGGTGGAGCTTGCCGTCGACCTCGAGCACGCGGAGCTTCGCGCCGCCCGCGTCGATCGACCCCGCGTCGCGCCCGCGGCCCGAGCTCACGAAGTCGCCGAGCGGCGTCGCCTCGGGCACGACGGCGACCTCCGCCTCGCCGCGCGCCGCGAGCGCCACCGCCGACGCGGCGTCGACCTTCATGATGGTGACCGCGCGCCCGCGCTTCGCGAACCCGTCGACCTTCGCGGCGATCGCGGCGTGCGCGGCGTCGGGCGCGCCGTCGACCAGCACGAGCGCCCGCGGCGCGCTCGGCCCGCACGCCGCCGCCGCGACGAGCAGCGCGAACGCGGCGACCGCCCTCACGCCGCGCCCCGCGCGTTCGCCGCCCGCTCGAGCGCGCGCGTCGCCTCGTTCATCACGCGCTCCTCGTCGTCGTCGCGGTGGTCGTAGCCGAGCAAGTGCAACAAGCCGTGCGCGAGCAGCATCGTGAGCTCGTCGAGGAGCGGGCGCCTGCGCCGTGACGCCTGCCGCCGCGCGGTCGGTACGCTGACGATCACGTCGCCGAGCGCGCCTCGCGCGTCGTCGCCCGGCGGCGCGAGCTCGAGGAGCGGGAACGACAGCACGTCGGTCGGCTTGTCCTTCTTGCGGTGCTTCTTGTTGAGCTCGCGGATGGTCGCGTCGTCGACGAGCGCGACCGAGAGCTCGACGCCGGTGAGCCCGCGCGCGCGGAGCATCTTCTCGGCGCGCCGGCGCATGACCGCAGACGACGCGCCCGCGTGCGGCCCGCCGCGCGTCGTCACCTCGACGAGCACCTTGCCGCGGTTCACGCGCCCGACGGGATCTTCTTCGCGTCGGCGAGGAACTGCGCGAGGCCGAGGTCGGTCAGCGGGTGCTTCAAGAGCTGCTTGATGACCTTGAGCGGCACCGTCGCCACGTGCGCGCCGATGAGCGCGGCCTGCACGAAGTGCACGGGCCCGCGCACGCTCGCCGTGAGCACCTGCGTGTCGAAGCCGTAGTTCTCGTAGATGGTGACGATCTGCTGGACGAGATCCATGCCGTCGCCCGCCGTGTCGTCGATGCGACCGACGAACGGCGAGATGTACGTCGCGCCGGCCTTCGCCGAGAGCAGCGCCTGCGACGCCGAGAAGCAGAGCGTGACGTTCGTCTTGATGCCCTCGCTCGTGAACACGCGGACGGCCTTCAAGCCCTCTTCGATGAGCGGCACCTTCACGACGACGTTCTTGTGGATCTTCGCGAGCGCGCGGCCCTCCTTGAGGATGCCGTCCTTGTCGGTCGCGACGACCTCGGCCGAGACGGGACCGTCGACGATCTCGCAGATCGCCGCGATGGCCTCCTTCGTAGGCTTGCCGCCCTTCGCGAGCAGCGACGGGTTCGTCGTCACGCCGTCGATCACGCCCATCGACTGAGCGTCCTTGATCTCGGCGAGGTCTCCAGAGTCGATGAAGATCTTCATGACCGTCGCGCTACCGCGTCAAAGCGCCCGCGTCGAGGCGCGCGCCGTCGACGGCGATCGGCCGCGTGGTAGCCTTCCCGCCGTGTCGCTCTACAAGATCGCCCAAATCGGCCACCCCGTGCTCCGCCAGCGCGCGCGCGAGCTCGAGCCCGAGGAGATCCTCCGTCCCCCGTTTCAGCGTTTCCTCGACGACCTCGTCGAGACGATGCGCGACGCGAACGGCGCGGGGCTCGCGGCGATCCAGGTCTATCGGCCCATCCGCGTCGTCGCGGTCGAGGTCACGGGCAACAACCCGCGCTACCCGTACAAGCCGCCGATCCCGCTCCAGATCCTGATCAACCCGGTCATCACGCCGCTGACGGACGAGGTGTTCGAGAACTTCGAGGGCTGCCTCAGCGTGCCGGGCCTGCGGGGGCTCGTCGAGCGCCGCGCCGAGGTCCACGTGAGCGGCCTCGACCGCGAGGGGAACCCGATCGAGTTCGACGCGCGCGGCCTCAAGGCAGGCACGTATCAGCACGAGTGCGACCACCTCGACGGCGTGCTCTTCACCGACCGCGTGAAGGACCCGAAGACGCTCTGCACGCTCGAGGCGTTCGAGCGCTACCACCAGAAGGCGTTCGTCGAGAGGATCCGCCCCTTCATCCAGCGGATGGGCAGCTGAAAGCGGCGCGCGGCGCAGGGCTCGCCGCGCTCGGCGTCGCGAGCGCCGTCGCGTTCGCGTGCGTCGACCGCGTGGTCTTCGTGCCCGCCGCGGGCGCGCCGCCGCAGCAGTCCGACCTCACCGACATCACGCTGCTCTACACGAGCGACGAGCACGGCTGGCTGCTCCCGTTCAAGGAGGGAGGTCGCACGTGGGGCGGCGCGGCCGAGGTGCTCGGGGCCTGGATCACGCGCGAGGGGCACTGCCCCGGACCTCAGCCCCGCGAGTTCGACGGCCAGGCGGCGCCCGTCCCCGACGCGCCGAGCGCGCCCGGCTGCGAGGACCGGCGCACGATCGCGATCTCGGGCGGCGACAGCTACACCGGCCCGGCGGTGACCACGTTCTTCGCGGGCGCGCCGATGGCGCAGGCGCTCGCGCGCATGGGGTACGTCGCGTCGGCGCTCGGGAACCACGAGTTCGACTTCGGCCGCGAGCGCTTCGTCCGGAACCGCGCGGCGTCCGGCATGGAGTACCTCGCGGCGAACGTGCAGTCGCGCCTGCCCGACATGCACCTGCCCCCGTACGTGATGGTCGAGCGGCGCGGCGTGAAGGTCGCGTTCGTCGGGCTCGCGACCGACACGACGCTCTCGACCGCGATGGCGAGCCGCTTCACCGGCGTGAACTTCCTCTCGGAGGAGGCGCCGCTCGACGCCGCGGTGCGAGGCGCGTGGCGCGCGCACGCCGACGTCGTGGTCGTGATCGCGCACGAGTGCGCCGACGTCGTCGCGCCGATCCTGGCGCGGCACCCCGAGTGGCGGCTCGCGTTCTTCGGCGCCGCGCACTGCCACAAGGTCGTGGAGCAGGTCGTGAACGGCACGCCGCTCGTCTCGCCCGGCTGGCGCTTCGCGCACTACGTCCGCGTGCCGATCGTCGTCGACCGGGCCGCGGCCCCTGGCCGGCGCCTCGTGTCGTCACGGGCCGAGGTGGTCGACGTCGTGCGTGACGACAGCACCATCGCGCCCGTCGACGCGCCGCTCTCGGCGCTCGTGTCGGGGTACGCGGCGCGCCTCGACGCCGCCCTTGGTGAGCCCATCGGCTTCTCGCGGCAGGGCATGGCGAAGGGCTCGCAGCAGATCGCGCGCTGGATCGCCGGCGCGTGGCGCGAGGAGCTCCACGCCGACGTCGCCATCATCAACATGGGAGGCATCCGCCAGGCCGTGTCGAAGGGCCCCCTCACGCTCGCGACCGTGTGGAGCGTGATGCCCTTCGACAACAAGCTCATCGTCGCGCGCGTGTCGGGACGGCAGCTCGTCGACGACGTGCGCGTGCCCGACATGGCGACGTCCGGCCTCGTCGAGAAGGGCGACGGCTACGCGCTCTCCGACGGCCGGCGCCTCGACCCGGACAAGGTCTACTCCGTCGTCACGATCGATTTCCTCTACCTAGGCGGCGCCCACGTGACGATGCGCACCCAGGATCCATCGGCGACCGACACCGGCATCGACTGGCGCGAGCCCGTCGTCGCGTGGACGAAGCGCGGCCTGGCGACGCCCGACGTGCCCGTCGAGCTCCGCCTCCCGCCCGGCATCGTCGTCACGCCCGAGTGACCTCGCGGACCGACGTCACCACGTGACGCGCTGCGCGCCCGTCGCGAAGCGGAACAGACCGACCACCGCCGCCGTGTTGAGGACGACGAACGTGCGCGCGAGGGCGCCGAGCTTTCCCGCGGCGCCACCCAGGATCGCGAGCAGGTAGAAGGCCGCCTGCCCCGCGACGAGCGCGCGCAGAGCGAGGAGCTCCGCGTGCGAAGGCGCGGCGACGGACCCGACGACGCTCGCGACCGCGAGCACGGCGAGCGCCCACGGGCACACGAGCCGGAGGATCTTGTGCGAGAACGTCTCGAACCACGACGGGTTCAAGATCGGGAAGACGAGCCGCGGCAAGAGCGAGAAGAGCTGGTAGTTCCCGGCGAGCGTGCGCACCTTGCGGCCGTACTCGCGCGCGTCGGCGAACGCGTCGTCGTGGGCGACGGCCTCGGGCGCGAACAGGATGGTGCGACCGTCGAGCCGGAGCCGCATCGGCACCCACATGTCGTCGAGGATGATGCCCTCGGGGAGCTTGGCCATGTCGGCGCGGCGCACCACGTAGATGGGGCCCGTGACGCCGACCATGCCGCGGAACGACGCCTCGCTCTTGCGGATGAAGTTCTCGTAGCGCCAGTACGCGCCGGCGCCCGCGCCGCCCTTCAAGACGAGGTTGCCCGACACGCAGGCGACGCGCGGATCGGCGAGCTTCGTCACGAGCGCGCGCAGGGCTCCGGGCACGACGGGCTGGCGCGCGTCGGTCATGAGCAGCACCTCGCCCGTGGCGCGCTCGAGCATCGCGTTGACGCCGCGCGGCTTCCCCGCGCGGCCGGGGCCGGCGATCACCTTCACGCGCGGATCCTTCGCGGCGAAGCGCTCGGCGATCGCCTTCGAACCGTCGCGCGAGCCGTCGTCGTAGACGAGCACCTCGAGCTTGTCGGGAGGGTAGTCGAGCGCGGCGAGGCTCTCGAGCTTGGCGTCGAGGTACGCCTCGACGTCGAACGCGGGGATGCACGCGGTCACGGTGGGCGTCCACGCGTCGTCCGCGCGCGTCCGCAGCGGGAAGAGCCGCGCGAGCACGGTGACGAGCACGGGGTACCCGACGTACGTGTACGCGAGGACGAAGAGCGCGAGCAGCGACGCGATCGACACGGCGCGCCAAGCTCGCAAAGCCGCGGCCCGCGGTCAAAGCCGTTCGCCGCGTGAGCTTTACAGGCGGCGGCCCAGGGTGCACGCTTTCGGCCATGGGCATCTTCGACCGCATGGGCAAGGTCATCTCGAGCAACATGAACGCGCTGCTCGACAAGGCCGACGACCCGCGAAAGTCCCTCGATCTCGTGGTCGAAGAGATGAAGGAGCAGATCAAGGCCGCCCGGAAGGAGCTCGTCGAGGGCGTCGCCGCCGAGAAGCTCCTCCGGAAGAAGGTCGACGACCTCGACGCCGAGAGCGACAAGTGGGAGCGCCGCGCCGAGCTCGCGCTCAAGGCGAGCGACGAGAAGCTCGCGCGCGAGGCGCTCGTGCAGAAGAAGCGCGTCGTGGGCGAGCGCGACCGCGCCGAGGCCCTGCGCGCCGAGCAGCGCTCCGCCGTCCTCAACATGAAGGCCGAGCTCGAGCGTATGGAGGCGAAGCAGCAGGACGTCGCCGCGCGCAAGGGCGCGCTCGCCCAGCAGATGCGCCAGGCAAAGACCGGCGGCGGCGTCGAGACGCTGGGCGCGAAGGGCACCGGCGGCGGCGCCTTCGCCGAGTTCAAGCGCATGGAAGACGAGATCGACGACGCGGCGGCCAAGGTCTCCGCGCACAAGGAGATCGAGGAGGCGATGACGGGCGGCGGCCTGTCCTCGGCCGAGCTCGAGTCGAAGTTCGCCCAGCTCGAGCACGGCGGCGGGCCGAAGTCGCCCGACGGCAAGGGCGGCGCCGACATCGACAGCGAGCTCGACGCGCTCAAGAAGAAGATCCGCATCGGGGGATGACGAACCAACCGAATGGCTGAGCGGATCGTCGTCACCTTCCGCGGGATCCTCGACGGCAGCGAGCGCGCAGCGAGCGAGTATCTCGCGCGCGCCCTCGCCACGACCCAGCGCGCCGAGGCCCACGGCGCGACGCTCTGCGCCTGGAGCGCGCACACGTTCTCGTTCGAGTTCGCGGTCGACGAGCTCGAGGAGGCGCTCGCGCTCGCGTCGATCGCGCTGCCGAAGTCGGGCGCGGAGCCCACCGAGTCCGAGCGCTACGCCGCGGCGCGCTTCATGGTCGGCGTCGCCGAGGGCGCGCTCGACCGCGTGGGCGAAGAGGGGCCGTTCGCGGCGCTCTCGTGGGGCGCCGCGCTCGTGATCGCGGTGTCGCTCTCGCGCGACGCGATGGCGGGCGAGGTCCTGCTCGATGGCGCGTTTGCCGCGGCGCGCAAGGCGGACCTCGAGGCGCTCGGCTGGACGTCCGAGCGCGAGCTGATGCGCGGCGCGCACCTCTTGAAGCCGTTCACGCCGCCCCCACCGGACGCCGAGGTGCACGCGCCGCCGCCTCGCGCGGCGGTGTCCTCCGCGTCGCACAGCACGCCGCCGCGCCCGCCGGCCGCGCCTTCGCACGCCGGCGCGAGCACGCCGCCCCGCGCCCCGCCGCCCTCGCCCTCGCACGCCGGCGCGAGCACGCCGCCTCGCGCGCCGCCGCCGCTGCCGCCGATCGGCGCGCGCCAGTCGATGCCGTCGCGTCAGCCGCTCCCGCCGCCCCGGCACGCGCCTCCGCCAGCCGCGCCGCCCGCGCCTGCGCCGCCGACGCCGACCGTCGTCCCGGCCCCTCGACCGAGCGAAGCGGAGCCGCGGAGCGAAGCAGCCCTGCGCGCGCTGGCCGAGGGAGATGGTCCCGCGATCGATCGCATCGTCTCGGAGCTGCGCGCGGAGGACGACGGCGCGGCGGACCTGCTCTCGGGCGTGGCCGCGCTGCGTCGCGGCGCCACGGGTGACGCGCTTCGCCTCCTGCGGATCGCGGCGACCGCCGAGGCTCCTCCGGCGAAGCAGGCGCGCGCGCGGCTCGGCTACGCGGTCGCGCTCGCCGCGGCCGGCCGCGCCGAGCTCGCGCTGCTCGAAGCGCTCGAGGCGCTCGCCCGCGCGCGTCAGGCTCGCGACGCCGGCGGCGAGATCGCCTGCGCGCGCTTCCTCTCCGAGCTGAGCGCTGTCCAGGGCAGCGAGGCGGCGCGCACCGTGTGGGAGCAGGTGGGGAACTAAAGCGTCACTCGACGCAATTTTCGGCGATTTGGAAGAAAAGCGACAG
>DASYCF010000748.1:0-2429 GCA_036500365.1 Byssovorax sp. | reverse complement strand
CGAACTCTGCGGTCTGCTCGAGAACCAGGCGCTCGATGAGATCGCCGCGCTGCGGGCGGGGCTCGCCGACCGCGACGCCACGATTCGCGGCTTGCGCGACGAGTGGACCGAGGGGAAGGTCAAGGTCGACGCGCGTCGCGGCGTCGGCGGCGACCACTGCGCGGTCGGCAACAACTGCGGGCGCGTCGGCTGCCCGGAGTGCCAGCAATGACCGAGCCCGACATGGTGCTCCGCGCCGCTCAACCCGAACTCCCCAAGGCGAAGCCTTGAACGCCGTCGAGGCGCTCCGTGCGCACCGCTGGAAGCGCGTCGACCGGGAGCGCGACCTGCACGACCAGATCGCCGAGGCGCTCGCCGCCGGCGGCGTCGCCTTCGCGCGCGAGCACAGGCTCGGGCCGAGCCACCGCGTCGACTTCGTCGTGCCGTTCGAGAGCGTCATCGGCACGACGCCGCGGCAGCTCGCGATCGAAGCGAAGATCGACGGGCCGTCCTCCTGGATCGTGCGGCAGCTCCAGGGCTACGCGATCTTCGATGAAGTGGCCGAGCTCGTCCTCGTGACGACGCGGCAGCGCCACGGCGCGCTCCTTCCGCGGGAGCTCGCGGGCAAGCCGCTCACGGTCGTCTACGCGGGCGGGTGGGGCGCATGACCTGTATCGAGCTCTTCCCCTGCTCTGGTGGGATGGCAGAGGGATTCCGTCGCGCCGGGCTCCGGTTCGACGCCGCCTTCGACTGGTCGGCCGACGCCTGCGACTCCTACGGGGAGAACCTCGGCCATCGGCCGACGCAGATGGACGTGCGCGACCTGCTCAGGCTCGTGCGCGGGGGCTGGTCGCCGGGCGACGTCGATCTGCTCGTCGCCGATCCTCCATGCACGCCATGGTCGCGCGCGGGGAAGCGGCGCGGACTCGACGACGAGCGGGACATGCTCCGCGCGACGGTCGCGCTGATCTCGCTGCTTCGACCGCGGGCCTACCTCATCGGGAACGTGCCCGGGCTGCAGGACTCGACGGCGTGGCCGGTCGTGCAGGAGGTGATCGGCGGGCTCGCACGGGACGGCTATTGCGTCACCGACTACATGCAGCTCGACGCCGCGAACTACGGGGTGCCGCAGCACCGCGTGCGGCCGTTCTGGTTCGGGCACCTCCGTGGGCCATGCATCATCTGGCCCGCGCCGACGCACGGCGACCCGCACGCGCTCCGGCGTCAGCCGTCGCTCCCGGGCTGCGACACGCTCCTGCCGTGGGTGACCTGCCGCGACGCGCTCACGCATCTGCCCGCCAAGGACCTCGGGCGTCCTGTGCGCCTGCGCGCGCTCAAGACCGGGCCCGGCGAGCGGAAAGACCGCAGTCCGGCTCAAGGGCACGCGCCGCACGAGGCTGGCGCGCCGGCGCGCACGGTCGGCGCGGCCTCGCGCGGGAACGAGACGCTGCGCGTGCACCCCCGCCATCCGACGAGCACGCCCGACTCGCCGAGCCGCACCGTGACCGCGAGCGACGGCGCGGGCGCGGGCGCGGGCGGCGGGCGCGTACTCGAGGGCTGGCCATGGGACCGGCCGAGCACGACGGTCCTCGCCGACCCGCGCATCCCGCCGCCTGGGCATCACGGGGGCTCGTTTCTCTCGGCGGTCGGCTCGACTCCGAGGAAGAAGCGGGACCCGTCGACGCGCGGGCCGCAATGGAACCGCTGCTCGAGCGCGGACGCGCCGGCACCGACCGTGCTCACCGACACCGACGCCGCGCGCACGAGCTCGCCGAAGCTCGAGTGGCCTTGGCCGCGGCCGGCGACGACGATCTGCGGCGGCATCAACAAGATTTCCCCCGCCGGCGAGAAGAGCGGATTCTTCGGGCCGCAAGGCGAGCGCACCGGGCAGTTCGGGCCGAACGCGATCGTCTTGTCCGAGCGCGCCGCGGCCATCCTGCAGGGGTTCCCCGAGACGTGGAAGTTCGCGGGGAAGACGAAGACGTCGCGCTGGGCGCAGATCGGAATGGCCATGCCGCCGCCGCTCGCCGAGGCGGTCGCGCGAAGCATCCTCGCCCAGATGCGCGCGAGCGCCGCCGAGGTCGCATGAGGATCTACGGCAACATCGCCTTCTCGGGCGGGACGGGCCCGACGTGGTCCATCCACGCCGAGCCGCACGTGATGATCCGGCTGAAGCGCGTCTTTCCGCGCGCGCGCGAGAACGGACCTCGTGGCTTCATCCGGCTCTCGGACACGACCGACGTGCGGCGCGACATCGCGTGGATGCTCGATCGCTACCCGCTCGACATCTCGAAGAAGGACCGCGCGCGCCTCGAGATCGGCGGCTCTCTGTCGACCGAGGTAGCGCTGCGGCTGCTCGACGAGCTCGAGGCGGCGCGGGCGGAGATCGCCCGCCTCACCGCAGCCGCGGCAGCGAACGATCCCGGCTTCGACTCGCGCGCCGATGCGGT
>DASYCF010000747.1:0-4897 GCA_036500365.1 Byssovorax sp. | reverse complement strand
GGCCGTGCTCGCGCGCCTCTGCAAGGCCGCGGGTCAGCCGCTCGCGCCGAACGAGCGCTTCGTCGAGCGTCGTCTCGCGCGCGGGGCGCGCCTCTTCGTCGTCCGCCCGACCGCCGCCGATCAAGGGCACATGGTCGTCATCCGCAAGCCGCAGCGCGCGGACCTCACGCTCGAGGACCTGGTGCGCAGCGGCACGATCTCGCGGGCGATGGCGGGCCTGCTCCAGCTCTGCGTGGGCGCGCGCGCGAACATCCTCGTGACGGGCTCGCTCGGCGCGGGCGCGACGTCGCTGATCGGCGCGCTCGCGGCCGCAGGGAGCACGGACGATCGCGTCGTCGTGCTGCAAGAGGACGACGAGATCATCTTCAACCAGCCGCACACGATCTCGATCTTGCTCGGGAGCGACGCGAGCGAGAACGCGCGCGCCGTGCAGGCGGCCGCGCGCATCCGCCCCGATCGGCTCGTCGTCGGCGCGTTCGCTGGCGTCGTGGCGGCCGAGATGGTCGACGCGATGGGCGACGGGATCGACGGCGTGCTCGCCGCCGCGCACGCGCCGACGCTGCGACAGGCGGTCCCGCGCCTCGCCGCCGACCTCGCCGCGACGCGGCCTGGCGTCCCCGTCGACACAGCGCGCGAGTGGCTCGCGTCCGCCTTCGACCTGGTCGTCGAGATCGCGCGCCTGCGCGACGGCCGTCACCGCGTCATGCGGATCGCGGAGCTCGCGCTCGACGGCGCGCACATCTCGACGCGCGACGTGTTCACGTTCACGGTCGAGCGCACGGCAGCAGGCGGCGCCGTCGAGGGCGCGTTCCACTCGACCGGCGTCGTGCCCGGGGTCGTCGAGGATCTCGCGGCGCGCGGCGCGACCGTCGATCTGTCGATCTTCAGCCGCCACCCCGCGAGCCGCTAGAGCGCGACTCCGGGCTAGGCCTCGGCGCGCTTCTGCATCTTGCGGTGCACGATGCGCTTCTTGAGCACGCCCATGCGGTCGATCATGAGCACGCCGTCGAGGTGATCGAGCTCGTGCTGCACGGCCACCGCGAGGAGACCTTCGGCCGCGAGCTCGAAGGGCTTGCCCTGCTGATCGAGGGCGCGCACCGTGACGCGCTCGGCGCGCTTGATGTCCTCGGTCACGCCGGGGAACGAGAGGCAGCCCTCGGGGCCGGCCAGCTCGCCCTCCTTCTTCACGATCTCCGGGTTCACGAACACGCGCAGATCGCTCGGGTCGTCCTCGGCCGAGATGTCGACGATGAAGATGCGATGCCGCTCGCCGATCTGCGTCGCCGCGAGGCCGACGCCGGGCGCCGCGTACATCGTCTCGGCCATGTCGTCGACGAGGCGGCGGATCTCCGCGGTGATGTCCTCGACGGGCGCCGCCTTTTCGCGGAGGCGCGGATCGGGATAGTGGAGGATGGTTCGAATGGCCATGGTGTGACGTGCCTACTCTAACGCGCCTCCGCCGCCGTGGCTCGGTCTGGCGCGCAAATTCAGACCGAGCGGAGCGCGGTCGGGGTTTGGGGCCGCTCGCGGCCCATCACAAGATCAGCCCGATCGGCCGGGGAACGCGAGCGGGCCGCTCACGTAGGCGTCCCGGCCGACGAGCTCCCACTTCGGATCGACGATGCGCGGCGCCTCGCTCGGCTGGTCGGGGCCTGCCCAGTCGACGGCGCCCGGCCGGCCGCGCGGGCCCAGCAGGATGGGCGCGACGAAGGCGTGCAGCTCGTCGGCGAGGCGGCTCGCGAGGAGGCTGCCGGCGAGCTCGGCGCCGCCCTCGAAGAGCACGGACACGATGCCCTGCTCGGCGAGGAGCCGCAGCGCCGCCCCGACGTCGACGCGGCCCTCGGCCGAGTTCGGGATGCGCACGACCGAGCAGCCGGCGTCGAGCAGCGACTGCTCGGCGTCCTCCGCCGCCTCGGCGCCGGCGAGGACCCACGTGGTGACGTCGCGCGCGGACTGCACGAGGTGGCTCGAGAGCGGCAAGCGGAGGCGCGAGTCGAACACGACGCGCACGGGCTGCCGGCCGCCCGGCGCGACGACGTCGCGCACCGTGAGGCGCGGATCGTCGGCGATGACGGTGCCGATGCCGACCGCGACCGCGTCGTGTCGCGCGCGGAGCTCGTGCACCTTGGCGCGCGCGTCGGGACCCGTGACCCACTTGGAGGCACCGCTCCGCGTGGCGATGCGCCCGTCGAGCGACAGCGCGAGCTTGAGCGACACGTGCGGCAGGCCGGTGGTGACGAATTTCGCCCACGGCGCCGTGAGCGCGCGCGCCTCGGCCCCGAGGACGCCGACGTCGACGGCGAGGCCCGCCGCGCGGAGGCGCTCTGCGCCGCCGCCTTGCACGTTCGGGTTGGGATCGAGCACGCCCACGACCACGCGCTTGATGCCCGCGCCGAGGATCGCGTCGACGCACGGCGGCGTGCGTCCCTCGTGGTTGCAGGGCTCCAGCGTGACGTAGAGCGTGCCGCCGTCGGCCGATTTGCCGGCGGCGGCGAGGGCGTTCGCCTCGCCGTGCGGCTCGCCGGCGCGCTCGTGGAAGCCCTTGCCCGCGAGCTTGCCCGACGCGTCGATCACGACGGCGCCGACGGGCGGGTTCGGCGACGGGAGGCCGCGCCGCGCCTCGTCGATCGCGACGCGCATCCACGTCGCGTCGATCTCCGCAGGCGCGCCTTCGCCCGGCTCTGGCGGGAGCGGCGCACGCGGGGTCGGGGTCGCGTCGGGGGCTTTGGCCATCCGCTCGTCGCTCGGATCTACTAGGGCGCCTTCGCCTTCACAAGCTTGCCGATCTCGGCGTGGAACTCGTCGACGTCGCGAAACGAGCGGTAAACGCTCGCGAAGCGCACGTATGCGACCGGATCGAGGTCGCGCAGGCGCGTCATGACGCGCTCGCCGAGCTCGTTCGCCAGCACCTCGCGGCCCTCGATCGCCTGCACGTCGCGCTCGATGTCGTCGGCGAGGGCCTCGATGCGCTCGATCGACACGGGGCGCTTGCTGCATGCGCTGCGCACGCCGCGCACGAGCTTCTGGCGGTCGAACGGCTCGCGCCGGCCGTCCTTCTTCACGACGGTCGGCAGCATGTCCTCGACGCGCTCGTAGCTGGTGAAGCGCCGCGCGCAGCCCTCGCACTCGCGACGCCGGCGGATGACCTCACCGGCGCCCGACGCGCGCGAGTCGATCACCTTGTCCTCGAGGTGACCGCAGAACGGGCACTTCACGCGCGCGTTCCAGGCGACGTCACGAGGGCGCCTTCGAGAGCACGAGCGAGACGTTCGTGCCGCCGAAGCCGAACGAGTTCGTCATCACGTGTGAGAGGGCGCGCTCGCGGCCCTCGATCGGCACGTAGTCGAGCGTGCACTCCGGGTCGAGGTCCTCGAGGTTCGCCGTGGGCGGGACGCGGCCGTCGCGCAGCGCGAGCGCGCAGAGCGCCGCCTCGACCGCGCCGGCGCCGCCGAGGAGGTGGCCCATCACGGACTTCGTCGAGCTCACCCAGAGCCTCTTCGACGTCGCGTGATCGCCGAAGACACGCGCGATGGCGCGGCTCTCCTCGACGTCGCCCTGCGGCGTCGACGTGCCGTGCGCGTTCACGTAGTCGAGCTCCTCGGGGTTCAGCGACGCGTCCTTCAGCGCCATCTTCATCGCGCGGCCGGCGCCCTCGCCGCCGGGGGCGGGCTTCGTGATGTGGTAGGCGTCGCATGTCGCGCCGTAGCCGGTGAGCTCGGCGTAGATCTTGGCGCCGCGCGCGCGGGCGTGGTCGAGCGACTCGAGCAGCAGCGTGCCGGCGCCCTCGCCGCAGACGAAGCCGTCGCGGCCCCTGTCCCAGGGGCGGCTCGCGCGCTCGGGCTCGGCGTTCCTGCGCGACAGCGCGAACATGGCGCCGAAGCCGCCGATGCCGAAGCCGCACACGGCCGCCTCGGCGCCGCCCGCGATCATGAGCGGCGTGCGCCCGCGCCGGATCCACTCCGCCGCCTCGCCGAGCGAGTGCGCGCTCGACGAGCACGCGCTCACGTTGGCGTAGCTCGGCCCGCGGAGGTCGTGCGCCATCGCGATCTGCCCCGCGGCGATGTTCGCGATGACGTGGGGGATCGTATAGGGCGTCATCTTCGACGGCCCCTTCGTGTGCAGCTGCACCGAGTGGTTGTAGAAATACTCGAGGCCGCCGACGCCGACGCCGACGAACGTGCCGCACTCCTCGTGGTCCTCGGGCGTCATCTCGATCGCGGCGTCCTTCAGGCAGAGCGCCGCCGATGCGACCGCGAGCTGCGTGAAGCGGCCCATCTCGCGGACCTTCTTCTTCGGGATCCAGGTCTCGGGGTTGAAGCCCTTCACCTCGCCGGCGAACGTCGTCGAGAAGCCGGTGGCGTCGAACAGGGTGATGGGCGCGATGCCCGACTTGCCCGCGGCGACGCTCTGCCAGGTCTCTTCGGTGCCGATGCCGTTCGGCGTGAGGAGGCCGATCCCCGTGATGACGACGCGATTCATGATCAGGTTCCCTGCCCCGCGGACCGGCGCGGCGACAGGAGGGTCGCGGGCTCGCGCGGGGCGAGCCGAACATGCACGCGGCGCACCGCGGTCGCGACCCCTCGCCGCTCGATCGTTACTTCTTCGCGTTCTTCTCGATGTAGTCGACCGCGTCTTGAACGCTGCGGATCTTCTCGGTGTCTTCGTCCGGGATGTCGATCTCGAACGCCTCCTCGAAGGCCAGCACGAGCTCTACGAGGCCGAGGGAATCGGCGCCGAGGTCGTCGATGAACGTCGATTCGGGCTTGATGTCCTTCTCGTCGACGTCGAGCTGCTCTTTGATGATCCGCTTCACTTCGGCCGTGATGTCGCGACCTTCCGCCATGGTGTCTTCTCCAAGGAGGCGCCTCTACCAACGAGGTCCGCCCGTTTGCTATGA
>DASYCF010000746.1:0-5888 GCA_036500365.1 Byssovorax sp. | reverse complement strand
CCAGACCGGCAAGGTCCTCGGTCCGCCGCCCGGTCCCGTGGTCGCTGGCGCTCCGCTGCACCCAGGCCCGACCGACACGCGCACCTACAAGCTCCCACCTGGGCAGTACTACGTCGTCATCGACAACACGTCCGCGGCCGGCACCGTGAACCCGCCGCCTTCGATCCTCCCGTTCGCCGACGCGAGCGCGCGCCTCAGCTACGTGATCCAGCTCGCGGATTGATCTTCGATGGGGCCGCGGGCGGCCCCAAACCCCGACCTCGCTTCGCTCGGTCTCGTCGCGTCGGGACGGCGCCTCTCGATCGGGCGCCGAGCTTGACCTCGCGCGCGTCGGACGGGATAAGGGATGCATGAGCCCGGGGGGAGCGCGGGTCGCGGCGGGCGGGCGAAGCAGCCCGGGCCGCGCGCGCAAGACCGTCATCGAGCCGCCGCCTCCGTCGCGCGAGCATCAGGCGATGGACGCCGAGGCGCTCGACCGGCTGCGCGCGCGCCTCGCCGCGTACATGGTCAAGAAGGGGCTGCGGTCGACGTCGCAGCGCCGCATCATCGTCGACACGTTCTTCGAAGGGCAGTCGCACCGCACGATCGAGGACCTGCTCGGCGAGGTGCGCTCGCGCGATCGGGGCATCGGCTACGCGACCGTGTACCGCACGCTGAAGCTCCTCGCCGAGTCCGGCGTCGCGTCCGAGCGCCGCTTCGGCGACGGCCTGAGCCGCTACGAGCTCGCCGACGACGCGAGCGCGCACCACGACCACCTCATCTGCGTGACGTGCGGCAAGATCGTCGAGTTCGAGGAGCCGCGCATCGAGGAGCTGCAAGACGAGATCGCCGCGCGCTACGGCTTCGTCATCAAGTCGCACAAGCACGAGATGTACGGCACCTGCCCCGACTGCATCGGGTAGCGCCGGCGCTTCGACTCGATACGAACGCCGAATCACGCGGCGCTGCGGCGCGGTCGTCGGACGCTACTTCGCGTCGAGCTCGGGGTAGCGGCGGAAGATGCCGTCTTCGTTGAAGGGGACGCGGCGCGGAGACGCGAGGTAGGCGGCGACGCGCGGGCGCTTCGCGACCTGCTCGTGCAGCGTGACGACGCGGGGCGCCGCGTGCTCGACGTTGTCCATCGCGCGCGGGAACGCGTAGCGCAGGCCCTCGACGAGCTGGAACAGGCCGAGGTCGGCGTACGTGAGCGACGGGCCGACGAGGCCCTTGCCCGTACGCGCGAGCACGCGCTCGAAATAGCCGAGGTACTTCGGGAGGCGCTGCGTGACGAAGCCCTCGGCGCGGCGCTTCGCCTCGGGCTTCTGGTCCTCGTAGTAGAGCGCGGTCGCGACGGGGTGGTGGGTGTCGTGGACCTCGGCGGCGACGTCGGCGACCGTGAGCGAGAGCTGCAGCGCGGCGGCGCGCGAGGCGTCGTCGTCCGGGACGAGGCCGAGGCGAGGACCGAGGAACGCGAGGATGCTCGCCGTCTGCGCGACGACGACGCCCGCGACGCGGAGGAACGGCGGCGCGAACGGGAGCGCGCCGTCCTCGTGGCCCTTGAGGAAGCGCTGGATCGCCGCGACGCCGCCGCCCTCTTCGACGGGCAGCCGCGCGACGTCGACGTAGTCGGCGCCCGCCTCCTCGAGCGCGAGGCGGACGAACTCGCCGCGGCCCTGGATCGACGGCCAGTAGAAGAGCTCGTGCCTCGGCGTCGCGTCGCTCATGGGCGTGAGCGTGTCAGAGCCGCACCGCCGCCGGAAGCGTCAGGTTTTCTGAGCGCGCTGTCGGATGAGCCCCTCTTGCGCCGTCGAGGCGACGAGCTCGCCGCGCTGCGTGAAGACGCGCCCCCGGACGAGGCCGCGCGCGCCGTGCGCCGACGGGCCGTCCATCTCGTGGAGGAGCCACTCGTCGACGCGGAACGGCCGGTGGAACCACATCACGTGATCGATGCTCGCGACCTGCATGCCGGGCGTGAGCCACGTCACGCCGTGCGGCAGGAGCGCGGTCGTGAGGAACGCGTGGTCCGACGCGTACGCGAGCAGGTAGCGGTGGAGCGCCGGATCGTCGGCGAGCTTGGCCACCGTGCGCATCCACACGAGCCGCCGCGGCGGCGCCTGCTCGGGCAAGAACGGATCGCGCCGCGGCTCGACCGGCCGGAGCTCGAACGGCCGCTCGGCGAGCGCGCGCTCGCGCATCCCCGGCGGGAGGCGCGACGCGTACGGCGCCATGAGCTCCTGATCGGTCTCGAGGCCGTCGGGCGGCGGCGCGTCCGGCATCGCGTCTTGGTGATCGAAGCCGGGCTCGAGGATCTGGAACGACGCGGCGAGGTTGAAGATCGCCTTGCCGTGCTGGATCGCGACGACGCGCCGCGTGGTGAAGCTCGTGCCGTCGCGGATGCGGTCGACCTCGTAGACGATGGGCGCCTTCACGTCGCCCGGGCGGAGGAAGTACGCGTGGAGCGAGTGCGCGTGACGCTCGGGCGGCACCGTCTGCACGGCGGCCGAGAGCGCCTGACCGAGCACCTGCCCGCCGAACACGGTGCCCCAGCCGAGGTCCTGGCTCTGCCCGCGGAAGAGGTCGTGCTCGATGCGCTCGAGCGCCAAAAGCTGAACGAGCTCGTCGAGGACGCGCGCCATGCGGCGACGCTACTCGAGTCGGCCGTCGCGCGTCAGGGGATGCCGAGGACGATGACGTCGCGCCCGGGGACGAGCTCGCTCGCGACGTGGCGCACGGTCCAGTGCGTGCCTTCGTCGGGGCCGAACGTCTGGCCGTCCTTCAGCACGGGGCCGCGCCGAAGCACGTAGCTCGCGAGATCGAGCAACGTCATGCGCAGGTCGCCGATGCCCATGTGCGCGGCGCGTGCTTCGAACTCCTTGTGGCCGAGCGCCTCGAGCCCGTGCGTCGCGGCGCTGAAGGGGCCCTTCGGCGCAGCACCCGAGAGCGTGATGCCGACCCACAGCGGCGTCGGCAGGTCGGACTCGGCCATCGACTTCGCGACAGACGCCTTGTGCACCTGCTGCGAAGCGCCCCAGTACAGCGCGACGCCGTCGCTCGCGTGGAGCAGCGCCGCCGACACGCGCGCCACCGCGAGCGCGCACGTGATCGGGTCCGCTTCGGGTGGCGACGCGACGATGGCGTGGCTCTCGTGCGCGCGCGCGGCGCCGGGCGGGCCCTGCCACATCCACGAGCGCCGGAGCGCGCCGTCGATCTCCTGCGCGGGCACGGGCGCGCCGATGTGCGTGATCATCACGACGTGGCCGTCGAACTCCAGCGAGTGCACGCCGTCTTTTTCCGCGTGCCGCGGCGCGGGCGCCTGGGGGAAGAGCTCCGCATAGGCAGCGAGCACGCGCTTCGCGTCGGGCGCCGCTGCCGTCGCGAAGAGCGGCATCGCGAGCTGGACCGTGGGCTTCACCGCCGCAGCTTACGTCAGCTCGCGGGGCGGCGAAGCTGGTCGACGACGACCTGGATCTCCTCGTCGGCGAGGATGTGGTCCGTCGTCTTCGCGCGGGCGAGGATGGCGTCGACGAGCTCCTTCGAGGGCTCGATCTTGCGCTGGCGGAGCCAGTAGTTCACGTTCGACGCGCCCGACATGTAGCCCACGCAGATCTCCTGCTTGCGCCCGAACATGCCGGCGGGGACGCCCGAGTAGATGCGATCGGCGAGCCACGCGTCGCCCTTCGCCTCGGCCTTGATGATCGCGGCGGCGTGCACGCCCGTCGCCGTGCGGAACGCGTCGCGACCGACGAGCGGGTAGTTGATCGGCACGCTCCAGCCGACGGCCTGCGCGGCCGTGTTGCAGTACTCGAGGAGGTGCGTGAGATCCTGATCCTCGAGCAGGCCGAGGAGCTTCAGGTTGAGGAGGATGAGCTCCATCTGCGCGTTGCCGACGCGCTCGCCGATGCCGAGCGCGGTGCCGTGCACGCGGTCCGCGCCGAACTCGAGCGCCCAGAGCGCGTTCTCGAGCGCGAGCCCGCGATCGTTGTGGCCGTGCCAGTCGACGCCGACCTTCGCGCCCATGCCGGCGATGGTCGCCTTCGTGAAGTGGATGAGGTTGCGCACGCCGTCGGGCGTGGCGTGGCCGACGGTGTCGCAGAGGCAGAGGCGCGAGGCGCCGTGGTCGACCGCCATCTTGAAGAGCGTCGCGAGCACCTCGGGGCGCGAGCGCGTCGTGTCCTCGGTGACGTAGGCGACCTCGAGCCCGGCCTTGACGCCGACGTCGATCGCCTCGGCCGAGCGCTTCACGATCGTGCCGAGGTCCCACTCCTCGGCGAGCTGGCGGATGGGGCTCGAGCCGATGAAGGCGTACACCTCGACCGGCATGCCGGCGCGCTGGCTGATCTCGACCATCGGCGTGATGTCGCTCACGACGGTGCGGCCCGCGCACGCGACGCGCAGCGGAAGTTTGTGATCCGTGATCTCGCGGCACATGCGCAGCACGTCGTCGAACGCGCGCTTCGAGCTCCCGGGCAGGCCGATGTCCGCCACGTGGATGCCGATCTTCGACATGAGGTGGATGAGCTTGAGCTTCGCCTCGATGTTCGGATCGGCGACCGACGGGTTCTGCAGGCCGTCGCGCAGCGTCTCGTCGAAGAACGACACGCCGCGCGGGATGAGGCGCCCCTTCCGGCCGACTTCGTTCCAGTCGTAGATGAGGTCGGTCGTGGACGCGTCGGCGCCGCGCGCGGGGAGCTCAGCCATGTTGCAAGCTTACTTCGCCCCGAGGCCACCGCGTAGCAAGGCCGGCGTTTTCCTCGGTGAGCGCTCTGCTACGTTGGGCGCGTGCTCGTCGAGAGCGGACAATCGGCCTTCGTTCGGCTCGCGGCGCTGGGCGTCGTCGCTCTCTCGATCGCGCTCGCCCGGCCGGCGCGGGCCGACGACGCGCCGACCCTGAGCGGCTCGTGGAGCGCGAGCGGCCTCTCCGAGCAGTGGACCGTCAGCGAGTGGGGCGACGCGTGCGGCCCCAAGCCCGCGCCGCAGGGCGCAGGCGCGGGCGCCGTCATGATCCGGCAGACCGGCGGCGAGCTCGCGATGAGCGGCGCCGGGCGCTCGTTCACCACGGGCGAGTGCTGGGAGCAGATGCCGGGCATGTCGCGCACGGGCCACTCCGGCGGTTCGCGCGGCTGGAAGACGACCTGCGCGACGCCCGCGAACGACGCGCGGCAGGCGCACGTGTCGACCTCGATCAGCGCGACGGACAGCTCGATCTCGCTCGTCGAGACGGGGCAGTACCACTTCGTGATCCAGGGCCAGACGTGCGCGGCGAGCGTGCGCCGATCGCGCAATTTCACGCTCGTGCACCGCGAGGGTGACCCGGAGCCGACCGCGAGCGCGGCGCCGGCCGCGCCGACCGCGACCGCGAGCGCGAAGCCGAAGGGGCGCTGCGCGGACGGCGCCGGCGAGGCGGCGCGCCTCGAGGTGCGGCCCGGCAAGAAGCTCCTCAAGGCGGGCGACACCTTCACGTTCCACGCCGTGGTCGTCGACGCCGATGGCTGCATCGTGGGCGCACGCCCGTCGTTTCGCGTGTCGCCGGGCGCGCTCGCCGAGAAGGCGCACGTCGACGGAAACGGCGTGCTCACCGTGGACCCCGACGCAGCCGACGGGCGCGTCGACCTCGCCGTGACGGCGGGCGGCAAGACCGTCGTGATCCCGGTCGACGTCACGAACGCAGACAAATACGACGAGCTGCTCAAGGCGCGCGACGCGAGCGCCGACGAGGAGGCCGCCGTCGCGGCGCTGGCAGCGGGGGGCATCGGCGGTCGAAGCGCGCTGGCGGAGGACAGGGCCAAGCAGCGCAAGACGCAGTTCATCGCGATCGTCGCCGGGCTCGCCGCCGCCCTCGGCTTCGCCGCGCTCGTGATCGCGCGCCGCGGTCGCAAGGCCGAGGCCGAGGCGGACGACGGCCCGGCGAG
>DASYCF010000745.1:0-6198 GCA_036500365.1 Byssovorax sp. | reverse complement strand
GCCGAGTTGATCTGGAGCGCGGCGCTCGTGAAGTCGATCGCGAGCGTGCAGTCGCCGTTCTGCGCGCCGTTCGGGCAGATGGTGTACGAGAGGCCGCCGCCGACGTCGCTCGGGCCCACCGTCCCGATCGGGTAGTTGAGGACGCCGCCCGTCGCGCCGAAGAGGTTGGCCACGATCGCCGAGAGGTTCGCCGGCTCGTTGATCCACGCGAAGCCCTTCGACGTAATGCGCGCGGAGCCGGCGTTCTCGATCGACTTGCTCGTGTCGAAGCCGCCGGGCAGCGGCGCGACGCCGGCGCACGACGAGCAGCCGCCTCCGCCGGAGCAGCCGATGACGAAGAGCGCGAGAAGCGACGCGAGGTGCTTCACCGAAGAGAACGTGGCGGCGGGTGCAGTGCGGCGGCGACGGCGTGACATTGCGTGACCTCTCGTGGGCGCGGCGGGCGCTCGTGGTCGGCGCCGCCGGGCGCGAGCGCCGGCGGCAAGCATTTGCGATGGGCCCGCGGGCGGCCCCCAAACCCCGACCTCGCTTCGCTCGGTCAAGTCCGAGGCGATCGTATGCGCTCGGGTGACCGCGCGTCCAGCGGCTCGCGCGGCCGACGCGCGGTTGTCGCGGCGCGTCGACCTTCGGTCCGCGACCGCCGCGCCGCTCTCAGGGGTTGAGCTTGACGGCCGCAGCGGCGAACGTCGCCTCGAGCTGCACGGCGTCGGAGCAGTTCGCCGTCGCCGCCGCGTTCGTCGCCTCGCACCAGTTGCCCTGGTAGTCGATCTTGCCGTTCGTCCGCGAGCACGTCGTGCCGCCCGCGCCCGCGAGGACCGCGCAGAGCGTCGTGTTCAACATCGTGATCTCGACCGAGTCCGCCTCCTCGAGCGTGATGAAGCCGTCGAGCGTGCCGGCCGTGAGGTACGGATCGGGGAGCTTGCAGCTGTCGTCGGGCGTGAGGTTGGCGAGGTCGAGCGCGCCGATGCAGTTGTGATCGGGGGACAGGGTGCCGTTCGTCAGACGCGCGGCGTGGAGCGGCAGCAGGATCTCGGTCGAGGCCTGCTTGTCCTGGTAGATGGGCACCGTGAGATCGAGGCCGTTGGTCACGTCGAAGCCGATGGACCCGTCCGCGTTGTTCGTGAGCGTGAGGTCGAGCTCGACGGGCGCGATGTGGAAGGTGTGGCCGCCCTGCGTGATCATCTCGTCGGCGAACGTGTAGCCCGTCAGCGGGTCGAGCTCGGGGTGCGCGCCGCCGGTCTTCAGCTTCTTCGCGGCGAGATCGAACTGCATGAGCCAGTTGAAGTTGCCGTACGTCGACGACGGCAGCGAGTCGCCCATCTGGCACGACGGCAAGTTCAGCGTCACGCCGCCGTTGATCACCGTGTCCTGCACCGCGCCGCCGGCGAGCGCGAGCGGCTGGGAGAGGATGAGCTGCGCCATGCGGAGCGTCGGCGTCTGCGAGGCGCTGTCGTCGACGAGCGCGAGGCAGTCGCTGATGACCTGCTGGCCGATGGTGCACAGCGGCTGGTTCTCGGGCGCGCAGTCGGCGGTCGACACAGGGGTCGTGCTGTCGCTGCTGCAGCCGACGAGCGAGCTCGCGACGAGGAGCGCCGAAAAAGAGACCCCGAGAACGTTCGTCCGTGCACCCATGAAGAGACCTCCCTCGAAACCAAGAGCCCGCGGAGCCGACGGCAGTGTATCAGTCGAGCGTCGCCATCGAATCGGCGCCGTAGTCGTACAGCGCGCGGATGTCGCCGACGCGCGCCGCGATGTCGGCGCGCGTGATCTGCGCGATCTTGCGCGTGCCGACGGCCTCGACGCAGAACGACGCGGTCGCCGTCGCGTGGATCATCGCGCGGCGGAGCGCGACGGCGTCGATGACCGGCTGCCGCGCGAGGTAGCCGACGAGCCCGCCCGCGAACGAGTCGCCCGCGCCCGTCGGATCGACGACGCTCTCGAGCGGGAAGCCGGGCGCGGCGAAGACGCCTGCCTCGTCGAAGAGCAGCGCGCCGTGCTCGCCGCGCTTGATGATGAGCCGCTTCGGCCCGCGCTTCAGGATGTCGATCGCCGCGTGCCGGATGTTGTAGAGGCCCGACAAGAGCCGCGCCTCTTCGTCGTTCACGACGAGCGTGTCGATGCGTCGCAGCAGCTTGTCGACCGTCGCCCGCTCGCCCTCGATCCAGAAGTTCATCGTGTCGGCGATGACGAACTTCGGGGCGCGCGCCTGCTCGAGCACGTCGAGCTGGAGCGCGGGGTGGATGTTGCCGAGCATGACGATCGGCGTGGCGCGGTAGCTCTCGGGGATCTTCGGCTGGAAGTTCGCGAAGACGTTGAGCTCGGTCTTCAGCGTGGTGCGGTGCACGAGGTCTTGGTCGTACCGGCCGGCCCATCGGAACGTCTTGCCCGACGCCCGCTCCACGCCCTCGGTGTCGATGCCGCGGGCGCGCATCGCCTCGAGCGTCGCCGCGGGGAAGTCGTCGCCGACGACCGCGACGACGCGCGGCGTGGTCAAGCTCGACGCCGCGAACGACGCATACGTGGCCGACCCTCCGACGACGTCGGCCTCGGCGCCGGTCGGCAGCTCGAGGTCGTCGAAGGCCATCGAACCGACGATGAGGACGGGCACGGCGGTGGGCATCGCCGCGCGTTCTCGTGCAAGCGCCGCCGCGCGACAAGGCGAAACGACGGCCCGAGCGTGCTCCGCCGTCCAGGGTCGGGGTCAGCTCTTCGGGGCGGGCCCCATCAGCCAGGCGAGGCGCTCGCGCGCGGCGATCGGGATCGCGTCCGGCGCGGTCATCACGGCGTTCGCGAGCGCGCCGCGGGCGGGGCTCTTCGAGAGATCGGGCAGGCTCGCGGCGAGGCGCTTCATCGTCTCGCGCGCCGCGGCGACGTTCTTCTTCAGCACCGCGATCACGGCCTCGACCGTGACGGCCTCCTCGCTCGCGTGCCAGCAGTCGTAGTCGGTCGAGAGCGCGAGCGTCGCGAACGGGAGCTCCGCCTCGCGCGCGAGCTTTGCCTCGGGCATGTTGGTCATGCCGATGACGGAGACGCCCCAGCTCCGGTAGACGAGGCTCTCGGCGCGCGTCGAGAACTGCGGGCCCTCCATGCACACGTACGTGCCGCCCTCGTGGACCTTCGCCCCCGAGCCCTGCGCCGCATCGAAGAGCGCGCCCGCAAGCACGGGGCAGACCGGGTCGGCGAACGAGACGTGCGCGACGACGCCCTCGTCGAAGAACGTGGTCTTGCGCTTCTTCGTCAGGTCGATGAACTGATCGACGACGACGAGATCGCCGGGCGCGATGTGCTCCTTCATCGAGCCGACCGCGCTCACGCTCATGAGGCACGTCGCGCCCGCGATCTTGAGCGCGGCGATGTTCGCGCGGTAGTTGATGTCGCTCGGGCTCAAGCGGTGTCCGCGGCCGTGGCGTGGCAGGAAGAGGACGCGCGTGTTCGTGCCGCGCATCGTCCCGGAGACGATCGCGTCGCTCGGCGTGCCGTACGGCGTGTCGACGCGGAGCTCCTCCACGCCGTCGAGATCCTCTGCCGCGTAGAGGCCGCTGCCGCCGATCACGCCGAGCACGTCGCTCATCGGTTCCTTCCTTCGCTCAACATGCGCTCGCAGAGGCGCGCGTGGCGCTCCCGCTTGCAGCGCTCGGCGTACACGACGCTCCGGAGCTTCTCGTACGCGTGGGTGATGTCGTCGTTCACGACGACGTAGTCGAAGAAGCCGTAGTGCTCGATCTCGCGCGTCGCGTTCGTGAGGCGGCGCTGCGTCGTCGGCTCGTCCTCGGTCCCGCGGCCGCGGAGGCGCCGCTCGAGCTCGCCGAGCGACGGCGGCAGGATGAACACGCCGACCGCGCCCGGCAGCGTCGCCTTGATCTGGCGCGCGCCCTGGTAGTCGATGTCGAAGAGCACGCCGCGCGACGTCGATCGCGCGATGTCGATCTCCTTGAGGCTCGTGCCGTAGAGGTGATCGTGCACGCGCGCCCACTCGGCGAACGTGTGTCCGCGCGCCATGGTCTCGAACGTGGGCACGTCGACGAAGTGGTACTCGCGGCCGTCGACCTCGGTGTGGCGCGGCTTGCGCGTCGTGTGCGAGACCGAGAAGCGCAGGTCCGGGAACTCGCCGCGCAGGCGGTTGCAGAGCGTCGTCTTGCCGGCGCCCGAGGGCGACGACACGATCAACATCAAGAAATCGTCCGAGAGCTGGTTGTCGACGCTCATGGGCTTGGTCTCGAGTTTCGGCGCGGCCGGGCTCGCTACTCGACGTTCTGCACCTGCTCGCGGAGCCTTTCGAGCTCGACCTTGATCGACACGACCTGCTGGCTCGCGAGCGCGTCCTGGCACTTCGCGCTCAGCGTATTCGCTTCTCGGAGCATCTCCTGCAAGAGAAAATCGAGGCGCCGCCCGACGGGCTCGCGCGCGCCCTCTGCGAGCGCGGATTCGAACTGCGCGAGGTGGCTCGTGAGGCGCGTGAGCTCCTCGGCGACGTCGCTCTTGTCGGCGAGCAGCGCGCACTCGGCCTCGAGCCGGGCGGGGTCGACGGCGAGGCCCTCACCCGCGAAGAGCCGCTCGGCGCGCTCGCGGAGGCGCGCGCGGATGACGTCACGCAGCGCGCCGGCGCGCTGCGCGAGCTCGTCGACGTGGCCGCGGACGAGCGAGAGGCGGGCCGCGAGATCCCTCGAAATGACCGCGCCCTCGCGCTCGCTCATGCGGTCGAGCTCGTCGAGCGCCGCGCCGACGCACGCCTTCGTCGCCGCGCGATAGGCCTCGGCCGCGCCGTCGTCCGCGCCGCCGAAGAGATCGGGCACCGCGGAGAGGAGCGACAAGGGGAGCTCGGCGCCGGGCGCGATCTCGTCGCGCAGGGCGGCGAGCTGGCGAAAGGCCTCTCGCGCGCGCGGCACGTCGAGCCGCACGGGCGCGGCGAGCGATCCCTCGGCGTGGACGACGACCTCGACGCGGCCGCGGCGGACGCGCTCGCGCACGACCTGCTCGGTGAGCGACGCGAGATCGGCGAGCTCGCGCGGGAGCTTCGCGCGCACGTCGAGGAAGCGCTGGTTCACCGACCGCACCTCCGCGACGAGCCGCCCGCTCGGGAGCGCGGCTTCGCCCACGCCGAAGCCGGTCATGCTCCGCACGCGGGCGCCTAGGTCAGAGCGCGCCGACGCCGCGGATCGTCGTCATGTGCTTCGAAGCCTCGGCCGGGCCCTGGTCGCGCAGCGCGCGCAGGTACGCGATCGTCGGCGCGAGCCCGTCCTCCCACTTCACGATGGGCTCGTAGCCGAGGAGCTCCTTCGCGCGGGAGATGTCGGCGAGGGAGTGGCGCACGTCGCCGGCGCGCGGGGCGACGTGCTCGACGGCGACGTCGCGGCCGAACGCCTTGCCGAGCTCGCGCACGAGCTCGTTGAGCCCGATGCGCCGGCCGCCCGCGATGTTGACGATCTGCCCCTCGAGCTTCTTCGACGTCGTCGCGGCGAGCAGGTTCGCGCGGACGGGGTTGTCGATGTAGCAGAAGTCGCGCGTCTGCTCGCCGTCGCCGAAGATCTGGATCGCGCGGCCCGACAGCGCCGCGTCGCCGAAGCGCGGGATCGCGGCGGCGTACGCGCCGTCCGGCGTCTGGTTCGGACCGAACACGTTGAAGTAGCGCAGGTTCAAGGTCTCGAGCCCGTAGAGGCTCGCGAAGACCTGGAGGTACTGCTCGCACGCGAGCTTGGTCACCGCGTACGGCGACAGCGGCATCGGCGTCATGTCCTCGCGCTTCGGCAGCGTGGGCGTCTCGCCGTACGCGGCCGACGACGCAGCGAAGACGAGGCGGCGAACGCCCGTGTGCCGCGCGACGTCGAGCACGGTGACGGTGCCCGACACGTTCGCGAGGTCGCTCTCGATCGGCGTCTCGACGCTGCGGGGGACCGAGCCGAGCGCGGCCTGGTGGAGCACCACCTCGACGCCCTCGCACGCCTTGGCGACGGCGGCCGCGTCGCGGATGTCGCCCTCGACGCGCTCGATCTGCGACTGGTTCGGGATGCCGTCGAGGTGCGTCCAGCGGCCCGTCGACAGGTTGTCGAGCACGCGCACGCGCTCGCCCGCGGCGACGAGCGCCGCCGTGATGTTGGAGCCGATGAACCCGGCGCCGCCGGTCACGAGGTAGCGAGTCTTGGCCATGGTCGTCTTCGTTGCGGGCGCTTCACCACGCGATCAAGCCAGGCGGGAGCGGGG
>DASYCF010000744.1:0-2392 GCA_036500365.1 Byssovorax sp. | reverse complement strand
ACTTGGCGAGGCCGAACAGCAGGCCGACGGCGCTGACGACCAGGCCGAGCGCCAGCACGCTCCAACCGCTCATGCCGAGCATGTGAATCTGTCGGAAGTCCGGTAGCGAGAGCTGGGCCTCGCTGCGCGGACGCCCCGCCGTTGCTGCCTTTGTGGCGGCCTCGGCGAGCCAGGGAAGTAGGGACGTCATGGTGGCGGCTATATAGAGATGGGGAGGTTGAAAACACAAGGACGCCGGAACGAAACGACGTGCGATCAGGCGTGCTTTTCCGTTGGTTTGGACCCTAACAGACGGGTCTGACATGGTATGGAAAGCTGCCCGAGAGGTCGTCGTCTTGGCCGCAAAGCGCCCCGAGATTCTCGCCCCTGCGGGCGACCGTGATGCGCTGGCGGCCGCGCTGGCCTCCGGAGCGGACGCCGTGTACCTCGGCCTCGACGACGGGTTCAACGCGCGCGCGCGGGCCGCGAACTTCCCCTCGACCGAGCTGGCGGCGGTCGCGCGCCAGGTCCACCGCGCCGGCGCGAAGCTGTTCGTCACGCTCAACACGCTGGTGTTCGAGCCGGAGCTGCCGATCGTCGAGGAGCTCGTGCGGCGCGTCGCCCGCGCGGGAGCGGACGCCATCATCGTGCAGGACCCCGCGGTCGCGCTGATCGCGCGCGCGATCGGGCTGCCGACCCACGCGTCGACCCAGATGACCGCGTCGAGCCCCGAGGCCGCCACGCTCGTCGCCGGCCTCGGCGTCACCCGCGTCGTCGTGCCGCGCGAGCTGTCGGTCGCGGACATCCGGGCCTATCACGAGGGCGCCGGCGCGCTCGAGCTCGAGGTGTTCGTGCACGGCGCGCTGTGCGTGGCGTGGAGCGGCCAGTGCCTGTCGAGCGAGGCGTGGGGCGGACGGTCGGCGAACCGCGGCCAGTGCGCGCAGGCGTGCCGGCTGCCCTACGACCTCGTCGTCGACGGCGTGACGCGCGAGCTCGGCGACGTCGCCTACCTCCTGTCGCCGAAGGATCTCGTGGGGATCGAGCACGTCGCCGCGCTCGCCGAGATCGGCGTGGCGTCGCTCAAGATCGAGGGGCGCCTGAAGGGGCCGGGCTACGTCGCGACGACGGCGGCGCAGTACCGCCGCGCGGTCGACCCGGCGTTCGTGCCCGCGACCGACGTCCCCCAGGATCGCGCCGCGCTCGAGGTCGCGTACTCGCGCGGCCCGTCGGCCGGCTTCCTCGGCGGCGTCGATCACCAGGCGCTCGTCGAGGGCCGCTTCCCGCGCCACCGCGGGCTCGCCGCGGGTCGCGTCGTCCGCGTCGACGGCAGCACCGTCGACGTCGTGCGCGACGACCGCCAGCGTCCCGGGGCGCCGCCGATCGAGATCCGCGCCGGCATGGGCGTCGTGTTCGATCGCAGCCGACCCGACGAGCCCGAGGAAGGCGGGCCGATCTTCGGCGCCGACCGCATCGACGGCGGCTGGCGGCTGCGCTTCGGGCAACCGGGGCCGGAGCTCGCGAACGTGACGGCCGGTGACCTCGTGTGGGTCAGCTCGGATCCGCGCGTCACGCGGGCCGGCGAGAAGGCCGCGCAGGCCGTGCCGAGCGGCCGGATCCCGCTCGCGCTCACCGTCCGCGGGGCCGAGGGCGCGCCGCTCGTGATCGACGCCGCGGCGGCGTTCGCGCGCGTGTCGATCCGCGGCGGGGTCGCGCTGGCCGCCGCGCGAGGCGCGGGCCTCTCGAGCGAGCTGCTCGTCGACAAGCTCGGCGCGTTCGGCGGCACGGCGTACCGGCTCGGCAGCCTCGACCTCGCGGAGCTCGCGCCGGGCCTGCACGTGCCGCCCGGCGAGCTCAAGGACCTGCGGCGGCGCGTCGTGGCGGCCCTCGATGCCGAGCTGGACAAGCCGCGCGACCTCCCGGACTCGCCGCGCATCGACTCGCTCGCGGCCGGCGTGGCCCCGCTCGAGGCGCCACCGTGCATCGTCCCGCTCGTGCGCGACGACGCGCAGCTCGACGCCGTGCTCGATGCCGGCGCGCGCGAGGTCGAGCTCGACTGGATGGAGCTCGTCGGCCTCGCGAGGGCCGTCTCGCGCGCCCGCGCGCGCGGCGCCCGCGTCGTGGTCGCGACCCCGCGCATCCAGAAGCCGGGCGAGGACAAGATCGACGCGCACCTCGCGCGCCTCGAGCCCGACGCGATCCTCGTGCGCAGCTGGGGCTCGCTCGCGGTCGCGCCGGACGGCGTCCCGCTCCACGCCGACTTCTCGCTCAACGTGACGAACTCGGTGACCGCGCGGTGGGTGCTGTCGCGCCGCCCGACCCTGCAGACGCTGACCGCCGCGCACGACCTCGATCGCGATCAGCTCGTCGCGCTGCTCGACGCCGCCCCGCGCGGGCGCGTCGGGGTCACCGTGCA
>DASYCF010000743.1:0-1974 GCA_036500365.1 Byssovorax sp. | reverse complement strand
CCTCGCGCCAGACGTCGCGCTGCGGCGCCTCGGCGGGTCGCGCGCGCGCCTCGAGGCAGGGCCGCGCGCCGGCCTCCTCGGCGAGTGCGCGCTCGCGCCGCGCGACGAGCCCATCGTCCGCGGCGCCGTGGGCAAGTCCGTCGGTGAGGCGCTGGCCGGTCACGACCCCGACGTCGCGCTGCTCCTCTACGTGCTCGCCGCGCTCGACGTGTTCGAGGTGCTCGCGCCGCCGCGCCCTGCGACCGACGTGCCCCGGCCCGGCAGCGACCCGCTCGACGAGGAGGCGCTGCGGCAGCGCGTGCGTGCGCGCGCCGCGCTCGTGCAAGAGGGCGACTACTTCGCGCTCCTCGGCATCGCCCGCGGCGCGACGGGCTACGAGATCCGGCGCGCGTACCTCGAGCTGCGGCGCGGCTTCGCCGTCGAGCGCATCTTGACCGCGGCGACCGCCGATCTCGCCGACGACGTGCGGCTGATCCTCGAGATCCTCGACGAGGCCTACGACATCTTGCGCGAGCCCGCGCGGCGCGAGCGCTACCGCCGCGCCATCGAGGCCGGTCCGCCGTGACCGTCAGAACGACGCGTATCCGATGGTCAGCATCGGCGCGAGGAGGAAGTGGCTCGTCGCGGTGTTGAAGCCGCTCGGCAGGCCGCGCTTGAGCGACACCGTGCCCGACTCGATCGGCCCCGTGTCGAGGTGGAGATCGGCGCCGATCTCGAGCCCGCTCCGCTTGCCGCTGCCGCCACCGAACGGGTACACGCCGACGTGGACGCGGCCGCCATAGACGGCGGCTGCGGCGCCCGCGTCCTTCGTGCCCTTCTGGCTCAGCGCGACGAACGCGCCGACCTCGGGGCCGCCGCCGATTGCGACGCGATCGACGATCGTGAAGTCGACGAGGACCGCGCCGCCGAGGTTCAGGCCGGTGAGATCGCCGAACACGAGATCGGCGCTCGGGACCGCGTAGACGCCGACGAGGTTCGTGATCTGCACGCCGGCCTGGCCCTGGATACCGGCGACGCCGAGCGTCGCGCCGCCGATGCCCGTGCTGAAGAGCATGCCGCCCTCGCCCGCGATGCCGCCGCGGAAGCGCACGCCGCCCCCGCCGCCGTCGTCCGCGAACGCGAGCCCGGCGAGGAGCGACGCCGAGGTGAAGGTCGCGGTGACGACCGCGCGTCGAAGGAAGGCGAGTGACATGCGCATAACGTCCCCGATTTACGCCCGCGCGGCCACCGATCCGCGATGTTCGATCTTTTTCACAGCCGCGTGAGCTCCGGGAGCGGCGCGCCGAAGCTCTTTTGCCAGAGCCTGCGCGCGGCTTCGCGGAGATCGTTCGGAGGCTCGGCGGCGAGCGCCACGTACAGGTTCGCGGCGTGGCTCCGCGCGATGCCGCCCTCGACGACCAGCGGCTCGGCCGGCACGCCGAGCTCGGCCGCGAGCCCCTCTGCGATGGCGACGGCGGCGTTGCACTCGGCGCTCCCCTGCAGCGTCGTGTCGAAGAGGAAGCGGAAGATGCCCGTGAGGCCGACGCCCGGCGTGAGCTGGTCGCGCGCGAGCTCGGCGAGGTACGCGCTCATCTCGGCGCGCGCGCGGACGGCGCCGCGTCGCTCCACGCCGTCCTGCTGCGCGGGGCCGACGAGCTCCTCGAGCGCCGGGGGCATCGCGACCTCCCCGCGCATGAAGTCGAGCCTGTGCTGCACCTCGTGGCGGGTGATCGAGGCGACGATGCGGCCCCGCACGGCATCGAACGCGCGCTGCACCTCGGGCGCGCCGAGCTCCACCTCGATCGCGCCGAGCGACGCGAGCTCCGCGGCGGGCACCAGCGGGCGGAGCTGCTCGACGTAGGCGCCCTCGATCGCGAGCCCCGTCGGGAAGCTCAGCGTGATGCCGCGCGGCGTGAGGCGCTCCTTCCACGCGTCGAACAGCGCGCGCCGCTTGCCGAGCGCCACGGCGAGGCGCGCCACGCTCGCTGCGTCCGC
>DASYCF010000742.1:0-2647 GCA_036500365.1 Byssovorax sp. | reverse complement strand
GAGCGTGCTCATCGTCGGCGCGCTGCTCTGGTTCGCGGGGTATCCCGTCGCGCGCATCGCCGGCGTCGTCGCCGCGCAGCTGGCCGTCCTCGGCTACGTCGTGTTCGACGCGCTCCGGTCGCGCCGCTCGCCGCTCGATCTGCGCGCGCTGTTCGTGTCGCACCTCGTCATCCTCGGGGGGCAGATCGTCGTCGTGGCGCTGACGGGCGGGCTCGCCGGGCCGATGTGGTGCGGCATCATCGGCTCGACGAGCGGCACGCTGTACGCGCTCGGGCGCTGCCGCGAGAGCACCATCAACCTCGCCGTCGCCGCCGCCTCGATCGTGCTGCTCGCGCTCTTGCCCGCGTCGATCGCGGGGCCGCCGATCGCGCGGCCGTTCCACGTCGCGCTCGTCGCGTGGTCGATGGTCTTCGGCCTCTTCATGTTCCGCGTGAGCTCGTACGCGGTGCAAGACGCCCACAGCCAGACGGGCGAGACGCTCGACCGCCTGCGCGAGGCCGTGCTCGAGAGCGCCGACGCGCGCACGCAGCGCATCGACCGCGTCGGCGCGCGCGTCGCGCACGAGCTCAAGAACCCGCTGAGCGCCGTGAAGGGCCTCGCGCAGCTGCTCGTGAAGGGCGCCACCGAGCCGCGCACGATCGAGCGCCTCGGGGTCATCGGCACGGAGGTCGAGCGCATGGAGCACATCCTCCAGGAGTACTTGTCGTTCGCGCGACCGCTCGACGATCTGCGGCTCGAGGCCGTCGACGTCGGCGCCGTCGCCGACGACGTCGTCGCCGTGCTCGAGGCGCGCGCAGAGGCAGCCGGCGTCCTCCTCGCACGCTCGAGCGGGCGCGCGATCGTCGACGCCGACCCGCGCCGGCTCAAGGAGACGCTCTTGAACCTCGCCGCGAACGCGCTCGAGGCGACGCCGCGCGGCGGGTCGGTCGAGATCGCGTTCGAGATCGCCACCGGCGGCGTCGAGGTGCGCGTGCGCGACACGGGGCGCGGCATCTCGGCGGAGGATCTCGCGCGCGTCGGCACGCCGTTCTTCACCACGCGTGAGGGCGGCACGGGCCTCGGCGTCGTGCTCGCGCGCTGCGTGATCAAGCAGCACGGCGGCGAGCTCACGTACGAGAGCGAGCCCGGCGCGGGGACGACGGCGCGCTTTCGCCTGCGAAGCGCCCCGCTGCGCGCCACGTCGCCGCCGCCCGCCGAGACCGAGGCGCGCGCGCATGGGTAAGGTCCTCGTCGTCGACGACGAGCCAGCGGTCCTCTTCACGCTGAAGGAGGTGCTCGTCGACGGTGGGCACGACGTCGTGACGGCGTCGAGCGGCCGCGACGCGCTCGGGCGGCTCGACGGCGTCGAGGCCGTCGTCACGGATCTCTCGATGCCTGGCATGGACGGGCTCGAGCTCCTCGCCGCGATCCGCGCGCACGACGCGTCGCTCCCCATCGTGCTCTTGACCGCGCACGGCTCCGAGAGGGTCGCCGTGCAGGCGATGAAGGCGGGCGCATACGACTACGCGACGAAGCCGTTCGACATCGACGAGCTCCGCCTCGTCGTCGCGCGGGCGCTCGAGGCGCGCAGCCTCCGCGACGCGCGCCGCATGCGCGCGGTGGAGCAGGCGGTCGGCAAGCGCGTCATCGCGTCGAGCGCCGCGATGCGCCGCCTGCTCGAGGCCGTCGCGCGCGTCGCCGACAAGGACGTCACGGTGCTCGTCCGCGGCGAGACGGGCACGGGCAAGGAGCTCGTCGGCTCGATGTTGCACGCGGAGAGCCGCCGCGCCGACAAGCCGCTCGTGCGCTTCAACTGCGCCGCGATCCCCGGCGAGCTCGCCGAGGCGGAGCTCTTCGGCCACCAGAAGGGCGCGTTCACGGGCGCGACGAGCGCGCGGCGCGGCTTCTTCGCCGAGGCGCACACGGGCACGCTCGTGCTCGACGAGGTGGGCGAGCTCGCGCTGCCCGTGCAGGCGAAGCTCCTCCGCGCGATCCAGGAGGGCGAGATCCAGCCCGTCGGATCGGGCCGCGTCGAGCGCGTCGACGTGCGCGTCGTCGCGTGCACGAACCGTGACCTCGCCGCCGAGGCGCACGCCGGCCGCTTCCGCGAAGACCTCTACTATCGCCTCGCCGTGATCGAGCTCGTCGTGCCGCGCCTCCGCGACCGCGCCGACGACATCCCGGCGCTCGCCGAGGAGTTCGCGCGTCGCTACGGCGACCGCTTCGGCCTGCCGAACGTGCGCCTCGCGCCCGCGCTCGTCGAGCGGCTGAAGGCCGAGCCGTGGCCCGGCAACGTGCGCGAGCTCGAGAACACGATCGCGCGCCTCGTCGCGATGGCCGAGGCGCCGCTCATCGACGCGTCCGCGTGGGCGCCGAGCGGCGAGCCGCCCGCCGCGGCGTCGGCGCGCGAGGTCGACGGCGAGCCGCCGCCCGCGCCCATCGACGGCCTGAGCCTCCGCGAGCAGGTCGAGGCCTTCGAGCGCAGCCTCGTCGCGCGCGCCCTCGCGGCGGCGCACGGAAACCAGTCCGAGGCGGCGAGGCGCCTGGGCACGAGCAGGCCGACGCTGATCGACAAGATCAAGAAGTACAGGCTCGGCGACGCGTAGGCGTTCGACGCGATTCGGCGTTGGCGGGTCGCGGGGCACGAAGCGCGTGCGCGGCGACGGGC
>DASYCF010000741.1:0-2759 GCA_036500365.1 Byssovorax sp. | reverse complement strand
CCGCCGACCTCGCCGAGATCAAGGCGCGCCTCGGAAAGCCCGCCGAGACGCTCACGTCGAGCTCGATCGACGGCCTGGCCGACGCGATCCGCCCGTCGATCGCGCTCAAAGACACGCGGCACGGAAACCGCCCCTACCCCGGCGTGCGCGCCGTGAAGCTCGTGACCGTGACCATCCCCGTCGCCGGCGCGATGCCGGGCGTCGTGCTCATGGATCTCCCCGGCATCGACGCGCCGAGCGACAAGGCGCGGCGCGACACCGAGGAGGCGCTCGCGAACGAGGTCGACGTGACCATCTTCGTGAAGGACATCACGCGGCCTTCGCTCGTGAAGAACGAGCTCGAGCTCCTGCGCACGGCCCAGAGCGCCGACCGCAGCATCTCGCTGAAGGACCGCATGTTCGTCGTGCTGACGAAGGTCGACCTCTTCGATCGCCCCGACGAGAACGGCAACTGGCACTGGTCGCTCGCCGCGAAGAACTTCAGCGAGCACGGCGTCGACCGCGTGTTCCCGTACTCGAAGGTGTGGGCGCACCAGGGCGCGAACCCGTCGCACCCGGTCTCGAAGCAGCTCATGGACTTCTACGGCTCGACCACGCCCGTGAGCGGCCTCGAGCGCCTGCAATCCGCGATCGAGCGCTACCTGTCGACCGACGTCGAGGCGCTCGATCGCAAGGTGATGACCGGCGCCGCGACCGAGTTCCACGAGCTCGAGGCGCAGCTCCGCGGCGCGCTCGTCAGCGTGAAGGACGGCCTCAGCGACCGCGAGTTCGAGCGCCGCGCCGAGCAGGTGTTCGACCAGCACTTCGAGCACATCCGCGCGGGCGAAGATCCGGTCGGCCTCTTGCCCGAGATCCGCACGGGGCTCTCCGGGTTCATGGACGTCGAGATGAGCGAGTCGCAGCGCCTCTTGCGGGCGAAGCGCGCCGACGAGCGGATCGCGCAGATCCGCGCCGATCTCCTGTCGCGCCTCACGCCCGAGGAGGCCGAGGCGAAGCGCCGACAGATGCCGAGCCCCGGCCTCATGAACGAGACCGCCGTCGAGATCGAGATGCGCAAGCAAATGCGCGAGCGCGTGGCAGCGCGCATCGCCGGCCTCGGCGAGGACTTCCGCAACACCGCGCGCGAGAGCGTCGAGAAGATGCTCGAGGTCATGTTCGTGAAGGCGAGCTACGAGGGCGGCCGCCTCGAGGTGCTGCTCGGGCCGGGCAAGCAGCTCGTCGAGCGCATCGATCAGCTCGGCCGCGCGGGCCACGTGAGCGAGAGCGTCGTCCGCTACCAGAACAACGAGATGGCCAAGGCCGACGTCGCGTTCGAGGTGCTGTCGCGCTACTTCGCGCGGCAGATCGTCGACATCCTCGACGCGACCGACCCCGGCGACCGCGAGCTCCGCGAGCGCGAGATGCGCGGGCTCGAGCAGTTCTTCGGCATGGGCATCGCCGACAAGGCGCAGACCCCCGAGGCCAAGGCGAAGAACGACCCCGGCGTGCTCGGCAGCGTGAAGGCGAAGTTCGGCATGGGCGAGAAGGCCGAGCCGAACCTCGGCGGCTTCCCGACGACGCCCGTCGCCGTGCAGACCCCCGCGAAGGACGCGAAGGACGCGAAGCCCGAGGTGAAGGACGACGCGCACAAGCCCGACGCGAAGCCGAGCGGCCCCCGCGACTGGTCGAAGATGCTCGGCCGCGTGCGCGCCGACGTCGAGCGCATCTGCGACTTCCTCGAGGCGCTCGCGAAGCACCCGCGCGGCCTCCAGAAGTACCACGAGGAGGCGGTGCGCACGGTGCACGACTCGTGGATCGATCGCGAGGGCGAGCAGTCCCTCCGGCGCTGGGTGCGGAGCGAGTGCTCGCGCATCTGGCCGCACAAGTTCGCCGCGATCGACGTCGAGAAGGACCGCGCGCGCGCCGACGTCGAGGCGCTCGAGGAGCTCTTCGGCTCGTCACGCAGCAGCGCCGAAGCCGCGTCGAAGGCGACCGAGGCCGCGCGCGCGCCGTCCTGACGCGCGGCCCGGCGGCATCGCAAATCGGTGGGCTCGGCGGCGCGCGCGCCGCTTGAAGCCGGCGCGGCGCGATTCACCTTCGACGGGTGACCCACGACGATCCCGAGACCCCTTCGGTGCTGCGCGCGCTCGCCCGCGTCGACGGCCGGTTCGCGGCCGACGCCGAGCGCCTGTCGCGCCTGTCGCGCGGCGGCTCGCCCGACCTCCCGATCGAGGTGCGCTCGGCCTCCGAGGTCGAGGTCCTCGCCGCCGGCGCGCCGTGTCCCATCTGCCGCGGCCGGCAACAGGTCCTCGATCAGACCGCCGAGGTGCTCCGCGGTCGGCGCCTCCGCGTCGCGACGACCTCGTGCCGGTTCTGCGGCCACCGCCGCGCGATGTTCTTCCGGGTTGGCTCGGCCAAGCCGAGCTGACGACGCCGCGCCCCAGCGGCCGCCGCGGCTGCGCTAGGCTGCGGGCGTCATGGTGAGCCCCGTCCGCGGCGACGCACGCGACCTCGCGCCGCTCCACAGCTACGTGCGCTTCTACCAGACCGTCGTGTCGCGCCTCGTCGCGGCGTGGGACGGCGCGGAGAAGGCGCACGAGGCGACGCGCGACGCGCTCGCGCCGTTCACCGCGTCGCTCGCGCCCGTCGGCGCCGCGTGCCTCGCCGCCGCCGCCGCGCCTGCGCCCGCGCCGCCCGAGCTCGTCGGCGACCTCTGGAAGCCCGACGACGCCGACGCGCTCTCGGGCATCAACGACGTGTACGAGGTCGTCGGCCGCTTC
>DASYCF010000740.1:0-2795 GCA_036500365.1 Byssovorax sp. | reverse complement strand
CGCGCGACAGATCCGCCGCGCCGATGTTCGCGCCCCCGAGGCGCGCGCCGTCGAGCAGCGCGCCGCGGAGGTCGGCCTTCGCGAGCACGGCGCCCTGGAGGTTCGCCCCACGAAGATCGGCGCGCGACAGATCCGCGCTCTCGAGCATCGCGCCGTGCAGGTCGATCCCCGCGAGGTCGAGGCCGGAGAGGTCGGCGCCGGTGAGATCCTCGTCCGCGAGGCTCTGCTTGGCCGCGGCGGCGGCCTGGACGCGATCGCGCGCGATCTTCGCGTCGTCCTCCCGCATGCGCCTCGCCTTCGGGAAGAGGTCCGCGTAGCCGACGTACGCCTCGCGGAGCGCCTCCTCGGTGCGCCGGAGCTTGGGGCGAAGGGTCGCGTCCGCGAGCTGCGCCTCGAGCGACGACGCGTCGCCGCCCGTCTTGCGCGTGAGCTCGGCGAGGTCGCGCATCCAGTCGATCTGGCCCTCGGCCGTGAACTTCGGCGGACCGGCTGATTTCGCGCGCTCGTCCTCGACCAGCGCGTCGAAGTCCTTGCCCTCCGACGCGCAGATCGCCCGCGCTGCCTCGATCGCCCGCTCGCGCTCGGCCTCGGCCTTCGCGCCCTGCTCCTCGGCCATGGCCTCGGCGTTCGCGACGATGTCGGGGAGCCGCTCGAAGTCGAGCTCGGGCTCGGGAGGCGGCAGCGGCGGAACGACCGACGCGTCGAGCCCGTAGCGCGCGACCTCCTCGACGAGCCGGGCGCGGTCGGCCTCGGCGCGGTTCCGGAGGTTGCGCTGCTTGGCGCCCTTCTGCGCGACGAGCTCGGCCATCTCGTCGATCTCGCTCGCCTCGGGGTAAGCGGGCCGGCCGTCGGAGGAAGGCAGGAGGTCTTGTTCGCGGAGCGACGCGAGCGCGCCGCCCTTCTTGTCGAGGCGTCGGCGCAAGACGTCGACGTAGTGCTCGCGATCGCGCGGCGCGCCCGGCGCCTCGGCCGCGAGCAGCGCGTGCACGACGTCGGCCGCGTCGTCGTCGGTGACGGGGTGCACGCCGCGGAACAAGACGACGCCGCGCTCGGCGTGCGGAAAGAGGTGCACCGTCTCGAGCTCCATCGGCACCTCGACGAGGCCGGCCTCCTCGCGCCCGCGCAGCGTGAGGAAGCAGCGCGCGATCCGATCGGGCAGCGCCGACTCGAGGACGCCCTTGTCCGGGTGCATGTTCTCGAGCCGAAACGCCTGACCCGGCACGAAGCGCTCGGCGACCTGTTGATCGTCGGGCGCGGCGTTGAAGAACGTCGGATCGAGATCGTCGGCGAGGCCAGGCGCGCGGTGCTCGAGCCACGCGGCGTCGTACGTGCCGATCTTCGAGAAGCGCTGTGGCCACATGAGGTCGTACGCGCCGAATCCCGCCGGCGCCGGCCGATCTCCCGGCGATCGGACGAGGTGAGCGGGATCTTCGACGTTCGGGAGCGCGTGCGTCGACGCGCCGTCGGCCTCGACCGGCTCGTGTCCCTTGCCGACGGGGTTGTCGGGCAAGCGCGCGCCGCCGAACGCGCGCGACCACGTGATGGGCATCTCCGCGAACGGCGTCGGATCCGTCGCCACGCCGCGCTTCCAGAGGCGGTCGCCGACGACGTAGAGCGTCTTGTCGACCTTGCCCATGGAGATCCGCGTCGAGCACGCGATCTGCGGCGGACGACGCGGGTAGGCGCGCGCCGTGATCAGCACCTCGCCGCGGGGCTTCGGCATGCCCACGTCGAGCACGCCGTCCTCGCCGAGCTCGCCCGGGAGGAACTTCCACAGGTTCATCTCCGTGAGCAGCGTCGACGGCGCGTCGAACGGGAAGAACATCATGCACGTGACCGAGAGGAAGAACTCCCGGCCGCGCTCGTAGGGCCGAAACAGGACGCCGAGCCGCTGCGGCTTGACGACCTTCATGTCGCGACGATGATCCCGGCGTTCTGGAGGAACGTCGCCTTGTTCACGAGGTCGAGCGTCCCTTGCTTGATGCGCGCGGCGACCGACTCGATCTTGCAGGGCGCGAGCTTCATCTTCACGCTCGCGTCGATGTCGAGGCTCACGCCCATCGACATCGTGAGGCTGAGGGCCGCGGTGATGCCCATCTTCACGCCGACGAAGTTCGAGTTCTGACCACCGATGAACGTGTCCGACGTCGCGCCGATCGTCAGCATGATGTGCGAGTCGAACTTGTGGTGCGTCGAGCCGAAGCTGAAGAACGCGCTGCCCGCGCCCGAGACGCTGATGTCGCCCGTCGCCGTCTGCGTGATGCCGCCCGTGACCGTCTGCGTGATCGGTCCGCTCGACATCGTGACCGTGCCGCTGATGCCCTGATCGAGGCTCGTGTAGTCCTCGAGCACGGCGCCCGCGTGGCGCTCGACCGAGTCGCACGTCTGGTTCAGGTGACCCGTGATGGTCTGCGTGTCGGCGCCGGTCACTGTCGTCGCGCGGCCGGTGTTGTACTTCTCGGTCAGGGCGCCCTTGACCGTGTCCTCACGCGTGCCGTTGACGGTCGTGTTGTGATAGCCGCCTTGATAGGCCTCGTCGACCCAGCCGACGACCTCCTCCTTCAAGTACGAGCCGACGCTGACGTCCCAGTTCTGGCCGGCGTGCAGCTCGGTCGCGCCGTCGGTGTTGATGATCATCTCGTGACCGTCGTTGCGGGAGCCGAAGCGGAGGTAAGAGTTCGACGTCGGGCACGAGAACGTGACGCGCTGCTGGCCGTCCTGGTCCTCCATCTCGAGGCGGTTCCTGCCGCCGGTCTGGATGACGTTGCGCGTGCCGTTCGCCGACGTGATGGGGC
>DASYCF010000739.1:0-2011 GCA_036500365.1 Byssovorax sp. | reverse complement strand
GGTCGAGGCGGCCGACGCGATGCGGCGCGTCGCCGAGAGCCCCGGGTCCTTGTCGGCCGAGCGCGTCGCGCGGGCGCGCGCCGTCGCGGCGGAGCAGGGCGCGCGCGTCGGCGAGCTCGACGTGTCGGCGAACGTCGCGGGCGCGTCGATCGAGGTCGACGGCGTCGAGGTCGCGAAGACGCCCCTCGCGAAGCCGCTGCGCGTGAAGGGCGGGCCGCACCGCGTCGGCGTCGTCGCGAGCGGCTACGCGCCGTCGCGCAAGGAGGTCGACGTCGCGTCCGGCGCGAAGGAGGCGATCAAGTTCGAGCTCGCGCCGACCGACAAGCGCCTCGCGCACCTCGAGGTGCGCGCCAACGTCGCGGGCGCGGTCGTGTCGGTCGACGGTGCGCCCGTCGGCGAGACGCCGTTCGCGTCGACGCTCGCCGTCCTGCCGGGCGCGCACGAGCTCGAGGCGAAGCGCGCGGGCTACCACACGGCCCGCCGCCACGCCGACGTCGGCGAGGGGTCGACGGGCGAGGTGCGCTTCGAACTCGAGCAGGACGAAGGCGCGATCCGCGCCGAGGGCGGCGACCTCACGCTCACCGTGAACGAGCCGCAGCCCGTGGTGTTCGTCGACGGAAAGCCGCAGGCGAGCGCGCTCTCGGCGCTCCACCTCGCGCCCGGCCCGCACCACGTACGCGTCGAGCGCGCCGGCTTCTTCCCGATCGAGCGCGACGTCGACGTGCCGACGCGCGGCCGCGTCGAGGTGCGCGTCACGCTGGAGCCCACCGCCGACTTTCGCGCGAGCTACGAGAAGAAGGCGCGCTTCTACCGCACGGGCGCGTACGTCGGCTTCATCGCGGGCGGCGCGGTCGCGGCGGGCGGCCTCACGCTCGCTCTCTACGCGAAGTCGAAGCGCGACGAGCACGGCAGCAACATCACGCAGAAGCAGGCCTCGGGGGAGTGCACGAGCTCGAGCCCGATGGTGCTGCAGGACTGCCAGACGTTCCTCACGAAGGAGCAGGCCGACTTCAACCGCAACGACTCGTACATGATCGCCGGCTGGGTCGTGACCGCCGTCGGCGGCGCGATCGCCGGCACCGGGCTCGTGCTGCTGCTCGTGGGCGACGACCCGCACCGCTACGACGCCCCGGAGGGCGAGAAGCTCGGTGCAGCGAGGCCCGCGGCGACGCCGTCCGGGGTCGCGATCGCGCCGTCGTTCGCGCTCTTGCCGGGCGGCGGCTTCCTCGGCGTGCGCGGCGCCTTCTGACGCGCGCGCGTACCGGGTACACTCGCGACTCATGTGGTCCCGCGCGCGCATCGGCCGCCTGCTCCTCGTGCCGTTCGCGATCGTCGCCGCGTGCGCGCTCCTGCCGCTCGCGTGCGGGAGCGACGACGCGCCGACGCTCACCATCGGCGAGGCGTGCGCGATCAACTCCGACTGCGCATCGCCGCTCGTGTGCGCGTTCGAGCGCTGCCACAACCAGTGCGAGAGCGACCGCGACTGCTCCGCCGGCGAGCGCTGCGTCGAGTCGACGCGCCCCGACCGCGTCTGCCAGCTCTCCGACGAGTCGACGTGCACCTACTCGAGCGAGTGCCCGGGCACCGAGGTCTGCGCCGTCGACGATCAGTGCCGCGATCAGTGCGCCGAGGATCGCGACTGCGGCGTGGGTCAGACGTGCGTGTCGGGCACCTGCGCCGACCCGACCGAGCTCGACGACGGCGGCCTCCCGGCCGCGAGCGGGTCGCAGCCCGTCGGCCAGCCGTGCTCGTACACGTCGGACTGTCCGAGCCCGTACGTGTGCCGTTCGAACGGCTTCTGCGCCGACGAGTGCATGACGTCGCGCGACTGCCCCGGCGACGCCGCGTGCGGCGCCGACCACCGCTGCGCGACCGGCGGCATGATCTTCTGCGTGCCCGGCCAGGAGTTCCTCTGCACGTGCGACGACATGAGCGTGCACCACCAGATCTGCAACCCCGACGGCACCGCCGTCGGCACGTGCGGCTGCGACGGCGGCACCTGAGGCGGGCG
>DASYCF010000738.1:0-7485 GCA_036500365.1 Byssovorax sp. | reverse complement strand
CGGCTCCTCGTGCTCCGCGCCGACGATCTCGCGGGCTGCCCCATCGCGTCGATGACGTTCTTCGCGATGCACCCGACCGTGCTGCCGAACACGAACCGCCTCTGGGGTGGGGACGCGTTCGCCGTCGCGTCGCGCGAGCTCGAGCGGCGCATGCGCGTCCGCGCGTCGAAGAACCCCGCGTGCGCGAAGATCGCGGCGCCGCCCGCGCCGCTCGTCAACACGAACGAGGGCGACGTCATCGCGAACTTCGCGCGCAGCACGTTCGTCGAGGCGGAGCGCGTCGGCCTCGAGGCCGCCGAGCGCGCGTGGGCCGCGTACGAGCGCGCCGAGCTCTCGGACGCGACGGAGCTCGAGGCCGCGTACCTCGAGCTGCACATGCCGAACGCGCCGCTGTCGGGCAAGCGCAGGCTCGCGTCGAAGCCGAGCATCGGCTACGGCGCGCCGAGCGGCTCGCGCGAGCACGGGACGGCGTTCGGCGCCGTGCTGCCCGAGCTCTTCTACGAGGGTCACAGGAGCGACCAAGGCCCCGACGCGAAGGCGCCCGTCTTCGGCTTCGTCCAGCAGATCGTCGGCGGGAGCGAGGGATATCCGACGCACGTGTCGCTCACGCTCGCGCACCTCGGCGGCAAGTGGATCGCGTTCGTCCCCGGCGAGTTCACCGTCGGCGCAGGCCACCAGGTGATCGGCCACATCGCGCGCGTGACCGGCGCCGCGCGCGACGACGTCGTGCTCGGCGGGCTCGCCAACGGCTACATCCAGTACGTGACGACGGCGGCCGAGTACCAGCTCCAGCGCTACGAGGGCGCGTCGGATCTCTATGGCCAGTGGACGGCCGAGCTCGTCGGCGAGCGCTTCGCGTACCTGGCGAGCGCGCTCGGCGGCGGCGACGTGCGCGACTACGAGGCGTGGCTCCGCGGCGCGAGCGACCGCGCCTACGCCATCGACGAGCTCGGCGACTACGCGTACGCGACGGGCCCGCAGCGCGACCGCTTCGACACCGGCGCGCGCGAGGAGCCGCTCGAGACGCTGAAGGGCCGAGGGCCGATCTCGTTCTGTCGACTCCCGGGTCACGAGCCCATCGTGCTCTGTTATGGCTGGCTCGACGGCGGCCCAGGCCGCGTGCCGGCGCACGGCGGACAAGGCGCCTGGATCAAGGTGGTCAACGACTTCGGCGTCGTGACCAGCGGCGGCCCGACGTGCGCGAACGTGCACGAGACGCGCGGCGCGTGCACGGCGGTCGACGACGAGACGACCTCGTTCCTGACGCAGGCGCACGAAGAGGACGCCTGGGGTCGCTACCTCTGGACGACGACCTTCCGCCCGACGCGCGCGATGTGGGACGACATCCAGCGGCACGCGCGGTTCCGCATCGAGGCCGGCGCGCCGCCGAACGTGAAGCCCTCGGACTCGCCATGGACGAGCGCGAAGACGCTCCCGCCCGTGTGCACGGTCGAGGCCGCGAGCCTCTGCGACTACCTCGAGTAGCGACGGACGGCGTCTCGCGAAACCATCGCCCGCGCGCGCCGTAGTCCGAGCGTGCACGTCGTCGACCAGATCTGGATTCGCAGGGGCGTGGCGCGCGCCGCGGCGCCCTTGCTCGCGTGCTGCTCGTTCGCGTGCGTCGACGGCGCGTCGATCGAGCGCGACGTCACGCCGGCGAGCGGTGGTGAGGCCACGCCGGCGCGCGGCGCGGAGCCTAGGCCGACCGCCGCGGCGTCGCGTTCGCGCACCGCCGTCGTCGTCGAGCTGTTCTCGTCCGAGGGCTGCTCGAGCTGCCCGCCGGCCGACGAGAACCTCGCCTATCTGGCGCGCGAACAGCCCGTCGACGGCGTGGAGATCCTGCCGCTCGAGCTCCACGTCGACTACTGGAATCGCCTCGGTTGGGCCGACCCGTTCTCGAGCCCCGCGTTCACCGATCGCCAGCAGCGCTACGCGCGCGCGTTCGGCCAGCGCGGCACGTACACGCCGCAGATGGTGGTCGACGGGGCGCGCGAGTTCGCCGGCGCGAAGACCGCGAAGGCCAAGGAGGCGATCGCCGCGGCCGCGCTCGCGCCGGGCCGGGCGACCGTGACGATCGACCGCGCGGCGAACGGCGTGCGCGTCTCCGTCGCCGGCGCGTCCGCGGAGGCTGACGTGCTCGTCGCCGTCACCGAGTCAGGCCTCGCGACCGACGTGCCGCGCGGCGAGAACGCGGGGTCACACCTCGCACACGCGCCCGTCGTGCGTGACCTCGAGCGGATCGGCGCGGTGTCCGGCGGCGGCTTCACGGCCTCGTTCTCGCCGAAGCTCGAGGCGACGTGGAGGCGCGAGAACCTGCGCGTCGTCGCGTTCGTCCAGCGGCGAGGCGACCTCCGCGTCACGGGCGCCGCAGCGACGACGCTGGAGTAGCCCGAGGCGCGCTCAGGCGCAGTAGGGCGGGAGCGACGTCAGCGCGTCGACGACGCTTGCTCACGTCGGCGTCGAACGCCTCCCCGATCTCGACGTGCCCCTCGATGAGCCCCCAGAACCGGTCGTCGCTCACGCGTCGCTCCCATGCGGCCCGCGACGAGAGGTTCAGCGACGCGACGCCATCACTCGAGCTCGTTCTCGACGTAGAGGTTCGTCTCGAGCTTCACCTCCGCGCCCTCGACCTTGCCGGTTCGGGAGAAGAAGCTCGGCGTGCCGTTGCCGTCGATGTCGCCCTTCGCCGCGGCCTCGAAGCCGTTCGGGCCCGCGGCGTCGCCGTTCTTCGTCACCCACGGGCCGCCGGCGACGTAGTGATATTGGTAGTACGACGGCTGCGTCATCGCGAACTTGAGGCATCGCCAACCGCCCGCGGGCGTGCCCGTGTCGTAGTCGACGCCGGGCGCGGTGCTCGGCGTGTACTTCTTGCCTTGAACGAGGTGGAAGTCCTGCGGCACCGGCGCGTGCCCTGCGGCGGCCGGCCCGCGCGACGCGCAGAGGGCGTGCCCGCCGACGCCCTCGCGCTCGTAGGCGGCCATCGCCGCGCGCGAGATGGCGCCGACCGTGTTCTTCGCCTCGGCCGTCTTCGCGCTCGCGAGGTACTTCTTCGTCCCGTACATGGCGAGCGTCGCGAGGATGCCGACGCCGACGACGCCGACGAGCAGGAGCCCGCCGACGACGATCGCGACGATGACGCCGACGCTGAGGCTCTTCTTCGAGGCATCGGGGGGTGCTTGATAGGGCTGGTTCATGGTTCGCGGGCCGAGGCTACAGCGCCCCGGCCCGCGGCCAAACCTACTTCGCCGTGACCTGCTTCCACGACGGCCGCTGGCTGATGCGCGACCACCACGACGCCACGTGCTTGTGCGCGCCGACGAGCTCTTCGCCGACACCCGCCGCGTGGAGGTACTCGACGTACGGCATGAAGCCGATCTCGGCGAGCGAGAACGCGCCGGCGAGGTACTCGCTCTTGCCGAGCGCGTCGTCGAGCACGGAGAGCGGCAGCTGGATGTCCTTCTTCGCCTGCGCGACGACGGCCTCGTCCGTGGGCAGGTTGCGGAACTTGTTGAAGTACAGGTTGTAGATGAGCTTCATCGCGATCGGCGTGAAGTTGCTCGTCTCGACGCTGATCCACTGCTCCATGCGGGCGCGCTGCTTGAGGTCGGCGGGCGTGAGCTGCGGGCCCGTGAGCTTCGCGTCGAGGTAGCGGATGATCGCGCGCGACTCGTAGAGGACGAAGCCGTCGTCGTCGATCGACGGGATCTGGCCGAAGGGCTGGCGCGCGAGGTGGGCGGGCTGCTTGTGCGCGCCGTTCATGATGTCGACGACCTCGAGCTCGGGCTTGTGGCCCTTCTCGAGGATCGTCGTGAGCACCTTGCGCGTGCAGGTGCTGATGGGGTGACCGTAGACCTTCATAGTTCTCTCCTCGGGTATGTCGGGCGCGGGACAGTCGGCCCGCGCGGCGGCGGGCGCAACGCGAGATCTCGGCGCGAGCGTTTCCGAAGAGGCGGCTCGCTGCGCCCGTGTTCAGGCCCGTCGGAGCCTCGGATCTCGCCGTCTCCGCCCTCGACGTGTCGCATGCGAAGATCGGACACTCCGCGCATGGCGGGCCGGAAGCACCGTATCAAGGGAGCATGCGCGCACCCTCTGTCTGGTTCACTTCGTTCGCCCTCCTCGCTCTTCCCCTCCTGGCTTGCGGCTCCGACGCGTCCGTCGGGACGCAGAGCTCCAGCTCGACGGGTGAAGGCGCGGGCAGCTCCACGTCTCCGAGCTCGTCGACGAGCGCGACGCAGAGCGGCCCCGGCTCCACGAGCTCGTCCGGCGCGGGCGCAGGGAGCGCCGGCGGCGGTCAACCGTCGGCGTCGTCGGTGGCGACGACCGGCAGCTCGGCGACCGGCGGCGCGGGCGGCGAATCGGCCACCGGCGTCGGCGGCGCGGGCGCCGGCGTCGGCGGCGCAGGCGTAGGCGGCGCGGCCGCGTCGACCACCGGCACCGCGACCACGAGCACCACCAGCACGGGCAACCCCACGTGCGACCTGTCGCCGATCCTCGGCAGCTGGACGGTGGCGACCTACGCGTGCGGCAGCGGCGCGCAGACCGCGTTGCCTCCAGGCTTCCACTTCGACTTCACGGCGACCGGCGACCCCGCGAACCCGGACGCGACGTTCACGCAAGACAACTTCGGGATGTGCACGTTCACGACGCAGGGCACCGTCGCCTGCGACGGCATGTTCGACTCGCTCCCTGCGCTCGCCATCACCTGGGGCGGCGCCGAGAGCTGCAACCCGCCGAACTGCCTCGGCAACAGCCAGTGCTCGGCGGCGCAGCCGCAGATCTTCTACACGTACCAGCTCGCCAGCGTGAACGGCCATGAGCAGCTCACCACCGTCACGCTCCCGAACACGCCGCTCACGACGTGCACGTCGCAGGGGCTCCCCAACCCGATCACGTTCGTCTGGGTCCAGCACTGATCTCCGGCGCGGCGCTGAATGCGTCCAGGCTTGGGCCAGCGGCAGGCGTCGACTTCGAGCCGTGGATCGGCGCGGGTCAGCGCGCCGCGGTCGCGCCCTCGGTCGGCGGCGCGACCCTCGCGAGGACCGTCGCGGTGGGCCGCACCCGGTACAGCAGGCTGCGGAGGGGCGCCTCGGCCATGATGCCCTCCCAGGTGCGCCGCCGCGGGCGCTTCATCTGGTCGGCGAGGCCCGCGGGGACGCCGGTCACCGGGTCGGCCCACTCGATCAAGATGGCGTGTTGGTGGATCTTGCCGTCTGCCTTCTTGCCTTGAATGGCGACGACGTCCCCCGGGCGCACCTCGTCGGCGCGCGCGGTCAGCCAGTCGAAGAAGCGCGTGCGGTCGCGGAAGGCGACGCGCTCGGCGGCGGTGAAGTGGACGGACGAGAAGAGCTCCGGCGCCGCGTCGCCGACGTGACCGAACGCGACGACGCTGCGGCGGTTCTTCACGAGGGCGCCGTCGAACTCGAGGCGGCCGGTCACGCGGCGGGGCGGCGCGCCCGCGTCCTCGAACCAGGTGCCGCTGGCGCGCTCGAACGTGTCGAGGACGAAGTCGACGCAGACCTGCGGCGGCGCGGCCCGACCCTCGGCGTCGAACACCGGGAACGTCGTGCCCTCGAAGTCGAACGAGCGCCGGCCTTGCAAATAAGCGCCGATCCACGCGGGCCGGAGCTGGCCGTCGCGCTCGTCGGTCTTCTCGTCGGGCGGCCTGTCGAAGCGCAGCGCCTCGAGCACCTCGATCGTGACCGTCTCGCGCAGCGCGGCGAGCGCGGCGACGCGAGGTGCGCTCCGTGCGCGCGCCGCGGCCACGGCGTCGCGACCGGCCTTGTCCTCGGCGACGCACGCGAGCGAGAGACGCGCGCCGGTCGACGCGAGCACGGCGCGCGCGGAGACGTCGCCGAAGCGCAATGTGGCGAGGATCGCGCCGTCGGTGCGCCGGTCGATCGAGGCGCGATCGAAGCCGACCTCCTCGGCGAGCGCGCGGAGATCCCGGTGCAGCGGCGCGCCGAGCGCGTCCGCGGTCGCGGCGACGCGATCGGCGAACAGGAGATCCGCGGCGTGGCCGGCGAGCGGCCCGTCGTCGTACCTGTACACGGTCTCGCCGCGCCTCGTCTCGCGCGTGAGCCGGCGCGTCTCGGCGCCGCGCTGCAAGAACACGGTCGGCTCGCCGAAGAGGTCCGCGATCGTGACGTGGCTCGCGATGGCGAGCGCGTCCAGCGGGTCGGGCGCGTACGCGTAGCCCTCGCGCAGCAGGAGCGCGCGCAGCGTCGCGTGATCTCCCTTCCTGTGCTTCACCAGCTCGACGACGCGGCCGCCGGGCACGCCGCGATCGAAGCGCGCTCGCGCCGCGCGCCCCGCCTCCGACAAGGCCTCGTCGGGCGTCGCGCTCGGCTCGCGCACGAACACCGCGGGCTCTCCGCGCGCCCGGCCGAGGAACTCCGCGCGGCGCTCGTCGAAGCTCGGCGCGCCGGGTAGGGCGGGCGCCGCCTCGACGGCGCGGACGCGCTCACGACACGCCTCGAGCTCGGCGTCGACGGGTGCGGCGACCGGCGTCGTGACGGCCGCTGGAGGCGCCGACGACGCCGCGGCGCCCGGCGAAGGAGGCGCCGCGCACGCCGCCGACAGCGCGAGGCACGACCCGAGACAACCACGAAGGACGCCGCGCTGCTTCATGTCCCGAGGAAGAACGCGGGAGCTCGGCGGCGCTCTTCCCGTCAGGTCTTCGCCGCGTGCCGCTCGACGGTGCCGAGCACGGCCGCGTAGTCGGCGGGCAGCTCGATCGGCGGGTTCGCGTGGCGCGCCGTCACGCCCTCGAGCGACGCCTCGTGGTAGCGCACCTTGAACTCGGTGAACTTGAGCCCGCTCGCGGTCGACACGACGACGACGCGATCGCCCTTCTTCACCAGGCCCCTCTTCGTGATCTTCTCGAGCGCGGCGAGCGCGACGGCCGTGTGCGGGCACGTGTACATGCCGGTCTTGTCGGCGCGCGCGGCGGCGTCGCTGAGCTCGTCCTCGGTGGCCTGCTCGGCGACGCCGTCCATCGCCTCGAGCGCCTTCATCGCGCGCGGCGCGCTCACGGGGTCGCCGATCTGGATCGCGCTCGCGAGCGTGGACTTCGCCTTCTGCGGCTCGACGACGCGCTTGCCCGCGCTCCACGCGAGGTAGAGCGGGTTCGCGTTCGCCGCCTGCGCGACGCAGAGGCGCGGCATCCGCGCGATCACGCCGAGCTCCTTCATCATGGAGAAGCCCGCGTAGAGCGCGTACGCGTTGCCGAGGTTGCCGCTCGGCAGGACGATCCAGTCGGGCGCCGTCCAGTCGAACTGCTGCACGATCTCGACGGCGACGGTCTTCTGGCCCTCGATGCGGAGGGCGTTCATCGAGTTCGCGAGGTAGACGGCGCCCTCCTCGGCGAGGCGCTGGACGATGGCCATGCAGCCGTCGAAATCCGTGTCGAGGGCGAGCACGAGCGCGCCCGACGCGATGGGCTGCACGAGCTGCGCGGTCGAGACCTTGCCCTTCGGCAGCAGCACG
>DASYCF010000737.1:0-4849 GCA_036500365.1 Byssovorax sp. | reverse complement strand
CGATCTGCAGCCCTTGCGTGCCCGCGATCCAGAACCCGAGGAGGTTCGCCGCGAAGAACATCGTGACCGACGAGATGAGCGCCACGCGGCCGACGCGCCCGGCGAGCCAGCCGTAGAACGTCGCGACGCCGAGCAGCACGACCGACTGCGCGACCGCCGCGTAGCTCTTCACCTCGGCCCCCGCGCCGAGCAGGATGAGCGGCTCGCGCGCCACCTTGAGGAGGTAGTACGCGGTCAGGACGAGGAACACGTCGAGCGTGAGCAAGAGGACGAGGAGGCTCTCGCCCGCGCGCACGTCGCCGAAGAGGCGCAGGCCCCGCTCGAGCAGGTGTCGCCGCGGGGCGCCTGGCACTGCGTCAGCGGGGCTCGATTCCATGGCGTTCAACGCCGCGTCGAACCCCGACGGGGCTCCTTCGGCGGCTCATGCGCGCGCCTCACTCCGGCCTCTCCAAGCCCGCGAGGGCGAAGCCAGCCTCTGCGCCGAGATCGTAGAGGTGCGCGATCAGCGGCCCGCGCGCCGCGGAGCTCCGGAGCGTCACCCGCAGGTAGCGGTTCGGCGCGTCCGCGCGCTCCGCGCCGAGGCGCGCGCCGTGCCGGAGCGTCACGCAGACGCGCCCCTCCGCCCGCCGCTCGACGGACAGGGGCTCTCCGCGCGAAGTGACGGCGGAGTAGCGGATTTCGGACGGCGCTCGGAGCCCTCGCCACGCGACGAGATCCAGGCCGCACAGCGTCTCGGGTCCGTCGAGCGCGACGTCGGCGATCGGCGAGACGCGCGAGAGATATCGCCGGAGGATGCGGTCGAGTCGGCCCTCGAGGACCGTGGCCAGGTAGGCGGTGTTGCTCGGGTCCGAGAAGTCGCCGAGCTCGGCGATCTCTCGGATCATCGCGGGCGTGAAGCGCGCGAGGATCCGCGCCATCCACGCGCCATCGCGCTCCGTCATCCGGTCGAACGCAGGGTTCGGATACTCAGGCTTCCAGCCCTCCGCGTCGAAGTGCGCCACATCCATGAAGCCGAACAGCTCGTGGCCCGGCGCTCGCTCCACCGTGTCCCACGGCCGCCTGCGCGCCCCGAGCGTCGCGAAGTCACGCGCGATGTCACCCCAGTCGAGGAGGTACGCGCTGCCGAGCCGCTTCGAGTAGGCGTCCACCAGTCGTTGCCCCACTCGCCCCCGATCGCCTCGCTCGTGTCGAGTTGATAGTGGACGACGTGACCGGGCGACGAGTCCGCGCCTCGGCGGGGATCGTCGGCCATCCACGCATCGAGCGAGTTCTCCTCGCGCGCGTCCCAACGATCCAGCCAAGCCGCGACCAGGCGCATCGCGCGGATCTCGCGGCGGTCCTCGTGCGGGATGACGTCGTTCGGGTCGTCCTCGCGTGTCCCGAGGTAGCGCGCCGGGCCGATCGCCTGGCCGGGCAGCCACGCCGACGCCGACACGCGGGCTCGGCCCGCGCGCTTGGGCGTGCCGGCGAGCACCCGGTCGAGCGCCGCTTCGTCGAAGGGGCGCTCCGCTTCGAAGTTCGATTTGCTCTGGAGGCCAGGCGTGAGCGCGAGGACCGAGCGGCGCAGATAGACGATCTGCTCACAGGGTGTGAAGTAGCCAACGGCCTGAAGCACGGCCATGCCGATCACGGTCGCGGCGGTCCCGCGCTCGTGCCGCTGGTCCGGCTCCTCCACCTTGACCAGGAACTTGCCGCGCCCGGGCACGCGCATGCGAAAGCCCCGCTGTTGCCCTCGAGCTTGCCTTGGTCCACGACCCAGCTCGCGTCGGCGGCGGCGTCGACGTCGAGCCGCTGCGACGGCGAGCAGCCGGCCGCGCGAAGCTCACCGCCGCGGAGTGGGCGCCCGCCGAGCCGATTCGTGAACCACGACGAGTCGGGGACCTCGTCGAGGCTGTTGACGTCGACGGACTCCGCGCTCGTCTTGACCGCGAGCGCGTCCGAGAGCGGACGGAATACGAGGTTGTCCGCCCCGTCCCAGTAGAGCGGCGACTCGTACGGCGTCGGCGCGCAGCTCACGTGGCGCGGGTCCTTTGGGGTCGGAGCGAGCTTGCAGGCGACGCGGACGCCGCGCTGGTCGGCGTCGACGACGAGCGGCGGTCGGAGCGCGAAGCGGGCCTCGACCGAGCCGCGGCACGCGCAGAGCTGGCCCGCGGTCACGAGCGCGGCGAGATGGAGCGCAGCACGAGTCCACATGTCAAAAGCTCCTCGGCACGCCGAAGGACAGGTGGACGGACTGCACCTGACCTCCATGCGCGAAGGTGTGCTCGAGATCACACCCTTGCTCCGACTGCGCCCGAAGCGCGACGCCCGAGCCCGTGCGCCCGCCGCGCGCGCGGCTGTCGAGCTGCACGTCGAGGCGCGAGTACGGCTCGACGTAGCTGTGCTCGAAGCCGAACGGCACGGCGAAGTAGCCGAGCGCCGCCGCGCGCTCGAGGCTCGGATCGCTCATGTAGTGCCCGGGCGACACGGAGACGCGCCGGAGGCCGAGCGTCGCCGCCACCTGGCCTCCGCGCGAGAAGTCGACCTCCTCGCGGGCGCTCGCGTCGAAGCCCGTCTTCGTGTAGCGGCTCCGCCACGACTCGCGCGTGTTCGGGCCGATGCCATAGAAGGCCTCGTCTGGCCGCGTCAGGTCCTTGAAGAGGGTCACGAACTCCCTGCGTTGGTCGGCCGTGACGCTCCTGTAGGTGACGCCGAGGCTGCTCTGCGCCATCCCCTCCCAGTCGAACAACCGGTCGGCGACGGCGCGCAGCTTGACGATGCGCGCCCGCCGGTTCTCTGGCTTCTTGAGCTCCGCGTCGCGGAGGACGACGAACGCCTGATCGACGGTGGATTGGATGACCCGCGCGGCGTCGTCCGCCGCGCGCGCGGGCGCGCCCGAGAGCGCCGCGAACAGGAGCACGCAGAGGGCGACGAGGCGCTTCATGGCGCCCTCCTCTTGCCCGGGTAAAGTCCGAGCGAGTCGGTGACGATGCTGCCAGTCGCGTGGGCGAGCTCCGCCATCGCGACGTTGTGACGGAACGTCGCGTCGAGGCCGGCGGCCCGGAGCTCCGCATAGGCCCGCGTCGCGTCGACGACCGAGGCCGAGTCCGCGAGGCCTGCGACGTAGTCGGCGTTCGCCTCGACCATCCATTTCTTCGCACGGGCGACGGCGGTCTCTGCCTCCGCCATGTCGCTCCGCGCGCGCTCGACGTCGGCGTTCGCGACCTTGACCTGAGCCGGCACGCCGGCCTGGGCCCAGCTCGCGAGGCGACGCTGCTCGTCGGCCTGCGCCATGCGCTCGTCGGCGCGGCCCGTGGCCATGTTTCCCTGGAACTGCCACCGGGCGCCGAGGAGGACGACGGGCACGAAGGAGTTCAGCGGATCGACGACGTAGCGCGAGGTCACGACGTCGCGCCCAGGCGTGTAGGCGCCGCTGGCCGACGCGAGCAGGACGATGCGGACGGCGGAGAGCGCGGCCTGCAAGCGCAGGACGTCCTTCTCGCCGACCTCCGGCGCGTGGGCGGCGACGCGCTGGTCGGTCGCGACGAGGGTGCGAGAGAGGGAGTTCTCGAGCTCCTCCGCAAAGCGCGTCGCCTCTCGCGCGAGGAGCAGCGACTCGTAGAGCTTGGCCACCTCGAGCGCGACGTCCGCCTCGGTCGCGAGCACCATGGCCCCGCGCGCCTTCACGCCGTGCGCGGCTGCGTCGAGCACCGAGTCGATCTTGCCGAACGTGTAGAGCGGCTGGACGAGGCTGACGCTTCCGCCGACCACGACCGAGCCGTCGGACGAGAAGTCGTAGCGGCTCTTCGTCGACGTCACGGCCGTGCCGGCGACGAGGCTCGCGCCCTGCGACGGCCCGAAGCCGACCTCCACCGTGACCTCCGGCCAGCGCGCCGCGTCGGCTTGCACCGCTTGAGCCTCCGCCGATCGACACCGACAGGTAGCCGAGCGCGACGATCCCGAGCATCACGAACGCCCCGACCAGGATCTCCGTCGTCGTGTGCGATTGCTTCACGTCAGCCTCGAAACAGGAGCGCCGTCATCACGTAGTCGCCGACGAGGACCACCACCGCGGTCGTGACGACGGCGCGGGTGGTGGCGGCGCCGACACCCTTCGCCCCACCCTCGGTGAAGAAGCCGAAGTAGGTCGCGACCCATGCGATGAGGACGCCGAACACGATCGACTTCAGGAGGCCTCCGGAGACGTCCGACCACTCGACCGAGTCGTGGACCGAGGAGACGAACTGACCGCCGTCGAGGCGGAGCACCGCCATCGAGAACACGTACGCCGAGCCGATGCCCGCGAGAGAGAAGAGCGCGGTCAGCATCGGGAGCGCCGCGACGGTCGCGACGAGCTTCGGCGAGACGAGGTACTGGATCGGGTCGACGGCGAGCGAGCGGAGCGCGTCGATCTGCTCGCCGATCCGCATGTTCCCGAGCGTCGCGGTGATCGCGGAGCCAGCGCGCGCCGTGACCATCAAGGCGGTCAGCACGGGGGCGAGCTCACGCGTCAACGAGAGGGCGACGAGCGACCCGACGACCCCCTCACTGCCGAAGCGGGCGAGCGCGTTGTAGCCCTGGAGCGCCAGCACCATGCCGGTGAAGGCCGAGGTCAGGAGCACGATGCTCGTCGAACGATTGCCGATGAATCGAACCTGCTCGAGGAGCTCCATCGCGCGAAACGGCCGCGCGACGACGCGGCGGACGGCGCTCCCCAGGAACAGCGTCATGCGGCCGAGCGTGCCGCTCGCGTCGAGCGTGCGGCGCCCGATCGCACCGAGCGGATAGAGGAGCGGAGCCATCGTGCGGAGCGACGTTCTGCGCCCGCCGTGCCCGTCGATCGTACTCGACCGTCGCGCGCTCGAGGGCG
>DASYCF010000736.1:0-13953 GCA_036500365.1 Byssovorax sp. | reverse complement strand
ACGATCTACGAGGACGCCGAGATCTTCGCCGCGCACCTGCACCAGAAGGGCTACCTCGACGAGCGCGACTACGCGACGTACCGCGATCTCTACCTCACGCTGCGCGCCGAGATCCGTCCGCCAGACTTGATGATCTACCTGCGCTGCCCGCTGAAGACGCTCGTCCAGCGCGTGCGCAAGCGGGGCCGCTCCTTCGAGCGGGCGCTGCCGCGCGCGTACCTCGCCTCGCTCGAGCAGCTCTACGAGGCGTGGTTCGCGGCGTACGATCTCTCGCCGTCGCTCGTGCTCGAGACGGACCGGCTCGACTACGTGGAGCGCCTGTTCGATCGGCTCGAGGTGCGCGAGGCGATCCTCGCGCGCCTGCGCATAAGCGCGGTCAATCCCAGATCACGTCGCCGATGCCGCAGCCGATCGAGGCGGGCGCGATGAGCTCGACCGCGGCGAGCGGCTGCGTCGCGTCGGCGAACGAGGGCCTCGACTTGACGGGCTGCGACGTGTCGCACGGAGAGACGCCGTAGCGGCTCGCCTCGCACTGGTCGGACGGCGGAGGCGCCGAGCAGACCTGCGTGGCGTCGCCCTCGGTGCAGACGAGGCCGTTCGCGTCGACCCCGCCGCCGCAGTGCTTCGACGGCTCGAGCGTGATCTCGCCGCCCGCGTACGCCGCGGGATCGGCGTAGTGGATCGCGCCGAGATCGATGCTCGCGCCGCCGGCCGTCACCTCGAGATCGGTGCGCAGACCGTCGGCCGTGGGGCGCAGGACGAGCGGCACGCTCACGCCGTCGGGCGCGAGCGAGAAGCGGTAGGTGTGACCGGGGGTGAGCTCGGCCGCGAAGCTGCCGTTCGACCCGACGACGATCTTCGTCTGGAGCCCGGTCTCGTCGGTGACGGTGATGGCCGACACGAACTGCGGAAACGCGTCCGGCTCGACGTGGCCGACGACGAACGACGTCGTGTCGATCGGGAAGTCGTTGTCGTCGCCGTCGTGGTGGTGGCCGTCGCAGCCGAGGAGGCCGAACGAGCCCGCTGCGAGCAGGCCGAGCGCGATCGAGAGATGCTTCATGGTCAAGGCTCCAGTCCGGCCATGTTAGCGCAAGCTCGGCCGCAGGTCGGCCCGCCCGAGCACGATTTGGGCGCCGGCGCGACGACGCGCGGGCGAAAGGCCTCAGCTCAGGGCGAGCATTCGCTCGATCGGCAGGCGCGCCGCGTCCCTCAGCGCGGGGTCCATCTCGATCCGCGGCTCGAGGTCGCGGAGCGCGAGGTACGTCTTCTCGAGGGAGTTCAGCTTCATGAACGGGCAGTCGTTGCACGCGCAGCTCGCCTGCGGCGGGCCGGGGATGAACTCCTTCATCGGCGAGGCCTTCTTCATCTGGTGCAGGATCCCCGACTCGGTGACGACGATGAACGCCATGCCCGGGTCCGAGATCGTGAAGTTGAGCAGCGCCGTCGTCGAGCCGACGAAATCGGCCATGCGCAGGATCGGCTCCTCGCACTCGGGGTGCGCGATGAGCTTCGCGCTCGGGTGGCGCTCCTTCAGCGCGACGAGCTTCCGCTCGCTGAAGGTCTCGTGGACGATGCAGCTGCCCTGCCAGAGGCGCATCTTGCGGCCGGTGCGCTCCTCGAGCCAGCGGCCGAGGTTCTTGTCGGGCGCGAAGAGGATCTCCTTGTCGGCGGGGATCGCGCGCACGATCTTCTCGGCGTTCGACGACGTGCAGATGTAGTCGCTCGCGGCCTTCACCTCGGCCGTGCAGTTGATGTAGCTGATGCTCACCGCGCCCGGGTGCTTGGCGCGCCACGCGCGGAAGCGATCGCCCGGGCAGCCGTCGGCGAGCGAGCAGCCGGCGTTCATGTCGGGCACGACGACGACGCGATCGGGGTTCAGGATCTTCGCCGTCTCGGCCATGAAGTGGACGCCGCAGAAGAGGATGACGTCGGCGTGCGTCTTCTTCGCCTCCTGCGCGAGCTGGAGCGAGTCGCCGAGAAAATCGGCGAGATCCTGGATCTCGTCGTCCTGGTAGTAGTGCGCGAGGATCACCGCGTTCTTCTCGCGCTTGAGGCGGCGGATCTCGCTCGCGAGGTCGAGCCCGGGGTCGATGCGCGCTGCGGCGACGGCGTTCGTCATCTTGCCGACAACGTAGGTTCGCGCGGCCCCGGTTTCCAGCAGCGCGTCGGCGATGGCGCCCGACCCGCGCCCGTGCGAGACGCCGCGCGTGGCGCTCCTCATCCCGGCCGTGCTGCTGCTCCTCGCGGTGCCGGTCGTGATCGCGCTCATCCGGATCAACGAGCTCTTCGTGCTGCGCGTCGGCGCGGGCGGGCGGGCCGGCGCGCGCCTCGTCCGCGGCCGCGCGCCACAAGGGCTGGTGAACGAGCTCGCCGACGTGATGAAGAGGCGCGCAGGCGACCGCGACGGCGCCGCGGATGCGGGCGGCGATCGCGTCGTGACGCTGCGCGCCGTGTCCGAGGACGGCCGCGTCCGCCTCTACCCGAGCGGCGGCGAGCTGTCGGACGCCGAGAAGCAGCGTCTGCGGAACGTCGTCGCGCAGTGGCCCGTCGTGCGCGTTCGAAACGGTTGAGCGCGTTTGCTCCGGCCGCGCGCTTGCCCTAAGTGAGCGTGCTCCGATGGCCGACGACAAACCGCACGACAAGCCGCCGACGGGACGCCTCGGCCGCCTCGCGCGACTCGCCGCGCTCGCGCCGCGCACGATCCCCTTCGCGGTCGAGGGCGCGCGCCGCATGCTCGGCAAGGAGCGGAGCGAGGAGCAGCAGGCCGACGCGAAGGAGCGCATGGCCGCCGAGGTCAAGAAGACCGCCGAGGCGATGCTCAAGACGCTCGGCGAGATGAAGGGACTCCCGCTGAAATTCGGCCAGATGGCGAGCTACATCGACGGGCTCGCCCCGCCCGGCCACGAGGAGAAGTTCCAGGCCGAGCTCAAGAAGCTCCTCGACAAGGCGCCGCCCCTCTCGCCCGAGGCGGCGATCGACATGGTCACGCAGGAGCTCGGCGCGCCGCCCGACAAGATCTTCGGCACGTGGGAGCGCGAGCCGTTCGCCGCCGCGAGCATCGGTCAGGTGCACCGCGCGACGACGAAGGACGGCGCGAGCGTCGCGGTGAAGGTGCAGTACCCCGGCATGGACAAGGCGATCGAGAACGACCTCAAGAGCGTGACCCTGCTCGAGTCGATGGTGTCGCCCATCGCGAAGAAGCTCAACGCGCGTCAGACGATCGACGAGCTCCGCACCGTGTTCATGAGCGAGCTCGACTACGCGCGCGAGGCCGAGATGGCCGACGCGTTCCGTCGCATGAACGCGAGCGACCCCGACGTCGTCGTGCCGAAGGTCTTCCACGGCCTCACGACGAGGCGCGTGATCACGCTCGAGATGATCGGCGGCATCGGCTACGCGGAGTTCTGCGCGACGGCGACGCAGGCCGAGCGGAACCGCGCCGGGCAGGCGATCTGGCGCTTCACGTTCCGCTCGATGCTCAAGTACGGGATGCTCTACGCGGACCCGCACCCCGGCAACTACCGCTTCTTGCCCGACGGGCGCGTCGCGTTCCTCGACTTCGGCTGCGTGAAGGAGCTCCCGCCCGATCTCGTCGCCGGCATCAAGCGCTACATGCGCGCGGCGATGGACGCCGACTGGGCCGAGTTCGACCGCGCCTGCGTCGAGGTGCTCGGCTACGACCCGAACGACGAGAGCTGGGATTTGTACCGGAGCTACACGATGGAGCTCATGGTGCCGCTCTGCACGAACGACGTGTGGCAGTGCACGCCCGAGCGCGCGAAGGAGACGGTCGCGTACCTGTCTCGCGGCATCCGCGGGCTCGCGTTCAAGGACGGCGAGAAGCTCCCGAGCATCCCTCACGTGCCGAAGATGCCGCAGGACTTCACCTTCGTGAACCGGCTCCAGTGGGGGCTCGCCTCGGTGCTCGCCGGCATGCGCACCGAGGCGGCGTTCCGCCCCTTGATCGAGCCGCTCGTGCGCGCGGGCATCGAGCCCGTCCCTGCGTGACGTGACCGCGGTCGACGCGTCGTCGCCCTTGCTCGCGGCCGTGCGCGCGGCGTGCAAGCCGGGCCTGTGGTCACAAGGGGTGACGCTCGCGCGCGACGGCGCCGTCGTGATCGAGCGCGCGTCGAAGGGCGAGGTCACCGCGCGCGTGAAGAGCGTCGGCCGCGCCGTCGCGCCGACGGTGAACCTGTACCTCGACGACCTCGAGTGGAGCTGCGACTGCGGCGGCAAGCTCGATCCGTGCGAGCACGTCGCCGCGGCGGCGATCACCGCGGCGAAGCCGATCGAGGCCGCGAGCGCGACGAAGCGCATGAGCCACCAGCTCTCTCGCCTCGACGGCACGCTGTTCGTCGAGCGCGCGATCGTCGACGATCAGGGGCACGAGGAGCCTTTCTCGGGCTCGCTCGCGACGCTCGTCGCGCGCGGCGACGCGCCCATCCTGCCGACGCACGACGATCTGGCGCTCGACCGGATGATCTCGGGCCTGCGCGACGGCATCGTGCCCGACGCGCGCGTCGCCGACCTGCTCGCGCGGCTCGGCGGCGCGGCGGACGTGCGCCTCGACGGCGTGCCCGTGACGACCTCGACCGAGCGCGTCGTCCCGCGCGCGACCGTGCGCGACAAGGGCGCCGACGTCGAGCTCGTGGTCGAGAGGGATCCGCGCGTCGACGAGGTGGTCTCGCGCGGGCTCGCGCGCCTCGGCTCGGTGCTGCACCCGCTCGCCGAGACGCAGCTCTCCGGCGATCGTCTCGAGAAATTGCCGCTCTCGCGGGTCTTTCCGCGCGCTGCGCTCGGCGAGCTCGTCACGGAGATGCTGCCCGAGCTCACGAAGCGCATCCCCGTCGCCGTCCTCACGAAGCGCCTGCCCGGCTCGACGACGACGACGCGACCGCGCATCGCGATCGAGCTCGGCCAGAAGGAGCACACGCTGAGCGTGCTGCCGCTGCTCGTGTACGGCGATCCGCCGGTCGCGCGCGTCGACGGCGGGCGGCTCGTCCACCTCGGCGGCGCGGTCCCCGTGCGCGACGAGCGGGCCGAGCGCGCGCTCGTCGACCGCCTGCGCGACGAGCTCAACCTCATGCCGGGTCGGCGCGTCGACCTCGACGGCGACGCCGCCGCGCGCTTCGCCGCGAAGCTCGCGGGCTTCCGCGACGACGCGACGCAGAAGACGCTCGGCGAGGTGTTCGGCCGCTCGCCGCTCGTCCCGCGGTTCGAGATCGAGGGCGACGCGTTCGACGTCGTGTTCGAGGTCGAGCGCGGCGACGACGACGACCCGGACGCGCCGACGCGCACGGCGGGCGTCGCCGCGGTGCTGCGCGCGTGGCACGCGGGGCTCGGCCTGGTGCCGCTCGACGGCGGCGGGTGGGCGCCCTTGCCGGCCGCGTGGCTCGATCGGTTCGGTGACCGCGTGGCCGATCTCGTCGCGGCGCGCGGCGAGGACAAGAAGATCGCGACCGCGCTCATGCCCGCGCTCGCGGCGCTCTGCGACGACCTCTCCGCGCCGCGGCCGCCCGGCTTCGAGGCGCTCGCGCCGCTCATCGCGGGCTTCGACCGCGTGCCCGACGCGACGCTGCCCCCCGGGCTCACGGCGACGCTGCGGCCGTATCAACTGCAAGGCGTCGCGTGGCTCGCGTTCCTTCGGCGCGCGGGCCTCGGCGCCGTGCTGGCCGACGACATGGGCCTCGGCAAGACGCTGCAGACGCTCGCCGCGATCGAGGGCCGCGCGCTCGTCGTGTGCCCGCGCAGCGTCGTCTTCAACTGGGAGCAGGAGATCGCGCGCTTCCGCCCCGATCTGCGCGTGGCGGTGTTCCACGGTCCGCGACGCGTCCTCGACCCGAGGGCGGACGTCACGCTGACGACGTACGCCGTGCTCCGCATGGACGTCGAGCGGCTCGCGAGCGAGGCGTGGGACGCGGTGGTGCTCGACGAGTCGCAGACGATCAAGAACCCCGACAGCCAGGCGGCGCGCGCGGCGTACCGCATGAAGGGTCGCTTCCGCGTGGCGCTGAGCGGCACGCCGGTCGAGAACCGGCTCGAGGAGCTCTGGAGCGCGCTCCATTTCACGAACCCGGGGCTGCTCGGTGGCCGCGCCGATTTCAAGGCGCGCTTCGAGGCGCCGATCGCGAACGGCGACCCGGGCGCGGCGGCGCGCCTGCGCGAGAAGATCAAGCCGTTCGTCTTGCGCAGGCGAAAGCGCGACGTCGCCCCCGAGCTGCCGCCGCGCACCGACTCCGTGCTCTGGGTCGATCTCGAGGAAGACGAGCGCGCGGTCTACGACGCGGTGCGCGCCGCGACGCAGAAGGAGATCGTCGCAAAGCTCGCGGCGGGCGGCAGCGTGCTCATGATGCTCGAGGCGCTCCTCCGGCTGCGCCAGGCCGCGTGCCACGCCGCGCTCGTGCCGGGTCAGCGCGCCGCCACGTCGTCGAAGGTCGAGGCGACCCTCGGCGCGCTCGAAGACGCCGCGGCCGACGGCCACAAAGCGATCGTGTTCTCCCAGTGGACATCGATGCTCGATCTCGTCGAGCCGCACCTCCGCGCGGCCGGCGTCGCGTTCACGCGGCTCGACGGCTCGACGCGTGATCGCGGCGCCGTCGTCGCCGAGTTCCAGGCCGACGGCGGCCCCCCGGTGCTGCTCGCGTCGCTCAAGGCAGGCGGCACGGGCTTGAACCTTACGGCGGCCGATCACGTGTTCTTGCTCGACCCGTGGTGGAACCCCGCCGTCGAGGATCAGGCAGCCGACCGCGCGCACCGCATCGGCCAGGACAAGCCCGTGTTCGTGTACAGGCTCGTCGCGAAGGACACCGTCGAGGAGCGCATCCTCGCCCTGCAAGAGCGCAAGCGCGCCGTCGCCGACCTCGCCCTCGGCGGCGCGGACCAAGCCGCCGCGATCACGCGCGACGACCTCCTCGCCCTCCTCGCGTAGCGAGGAGGAGCCAGAGCCCGAGCCAGAGCCCGAGCCCGCACCGGAGCCCGCACCCGATCCAGAGCCAGAGCCCGAGCCCGCACTCGCGCCCGAACCAGAGCCGCGTCGCGATGTCGCGCGGGCGATGGCTTACGGGTACGGCTGCTCGGCGGGGGCGGGCGCGGGTGGCGCGTCGGGGACCTTGCCCCAGGCGTCGATCGCGGCTTTGAGCGTCGACGAGGGCGCCGGCGTGGTGCCGGGGAGCTTGCCGTGAAGGGCCGGCTTCGCGCTCGCGCTCCCGCTCGGCGCGGCGCTCGGCGCGGCGCTCGGCGCGCCGGACGCTACGGGCAGCGCGGTGAGCGGGATCGCCTCGGTCGACGCGGACGGCGTCGCGCTGGCGGTCGCGCTGGCGGTCGCGGACGGCGCGGCGCTCGCCGCAGCCGAAGCGACCGGCGGAGGCGGCGGCTTGGGCGCGCTCGTCGGCGTCAGCGCGGCGGCCGCCGTCGGCGCGCCGCTCGCGGCGCTCGGAGCGTGCAGCGCGCGAGCGAGCGCGGGCGGCAGGAGCCCGAGGCGCCACGCGGCGCCACCTGCGAGGCCGAGCAGCAGCAGCGCCGAAGCGACCCACGGGAAGATCGACGCCTTCGGCGGCGGGCGCTCGGGCAGCTTGCCCTGCCACGACGTGCTCGTCGCCTTGCCCTGACTCGTCGCGCCGACGGCGCGGCGGCGCGTCGAGCTCGACTCGCGCACGGCGCCGCGCCCACGCGAGCCCGTCGTCGATCGGCTGTCGAAGGGCAGCGACCCCGAGCGCTCGAGCGCCGTCGATCGGAGCGCCTCGAGATCCGGCCCCGCCTCGGGCGGGGCGAACCGCGCGATCTGCGTGACCGAGAGCGCCGCGGCGTCGCTGCCGAACGGCTCGAGCGCAGCGGCGAGCTCGGCGACGGAGCCGTAGCGCTGGTTCGGGTCCTTCTCGAGGCAGCGCAGCACGATCTCCTCGAGCTCTTCGGGCGCGTCCATGCGCGCGTCGCGGAGGAGCTTCGGGTGCTCGTGCAGGATGGCGCCGCAGATCTCCGCGAGCGTGCCGACCTTGAACGGGACCTCGCACGTCAGGAGCTCGAACAAGATGATCCCGAGCGACCAGAGATCGGTGCGCTGATCGACCGTGCGCGACGAGCGGAGCTGCTCGGGCGACATGTACATCGGCGAGCCGAGCACGTCGGTCGTGTGCGTGAGCGCGCCCTCGGCCACGTCACCCGCGCCGGTCATCTTCGAGATGCCGAAGTCGAGCACCTTGATGATGCGCCGCTTGTCGGAGCGCTTCGCGAGGAACAGGTTCGATGGCTTGAGGTCGCGGTGGACGATGCCGAGCGCGTGCGCCTCGGCGATCGCCTCGCACGCCTCGAGCACGTAGTCGACGGCGCGCGTCACGTCGAACGCGCCCTCCTTGTCGATCGTCTTCGCGAGGTCGGTGCCCTCGAGGAACTCCATCACCATGAACGGCGAGCCGCCCTCGAGCGTGCCCACGTCGGACACGCGCGCCACGTGCTCGCTCTGGAGCTTCACGGCGGCGCGCGCCTCGCGCGTGAAGCGGCCCACGATGTCGGGGTTCTTGAGCGCGTCAGGCAGCAAGAACTTGAGCGCGACGAGCTGCTCGAGCTGGAGGTGCGTCGCGGCGACGACGAGGCCCATGCCGCCCTTGCCGAGCACGTGCTCCACCCGGTACTTGCCGGCGAGGACGTCGCCTGGCGAGACGGGCAAAGGCGCAGCCTGGGCGGCGCCAGGACCGGACGAACGTGGGGACGGATCGGCCATCGGAGCCCGGAGCGACGGTAGCACAGCGGGGCGCCGCTGGCGCCGCCGGGGCGCGCGCCGACGCGTGCTAACCTCGAAGTGTGCCGGCGCAGCGGCTCCTCGACGATCTGGCGCCGGCGCTCGACGCGCTTCCGCTGTTTCCGCTTCCGACGGTGCTGTTCCCGGGGGCGCTCCTGCCGCTCCACGTGTTCGAGCCGCGCTACCGGGCGATGGTGCGCGACGCGCTCGAGACCCACGGCGCGCTCGCGGTCGTCCTCGTCACGGACGCCCGGCCGATCGACGCGCACGGTCACCCCGCGATCGCGAGCGTCGCCGGCGCGGGGATCATCGTCGATCACACCGAGCACTCGAACGGTCGGTACGACATCCTGGTGCACGGGCGCGCGAGGGTCGCGCTCGAGGAGCTCCCGTTCGTCGCGCCGTACAGGCGGGCGCGCGCGCGCGTCCTCACCCCAACGGACATGCGCGTGACCGAGGTCGACGTGTCGGCGCTGCGCGTCGCGGCGGCGTCGTTCACGGCGCGCGTGCGCGAGCGCGATCCGCGCTTCCGGCTCGATTTGCCGGACGGAGCGCCGCCCGACGTGCTCGCGGACGTGTGCGCGCACCACCTCGTCCTCGACGCGCGCGAGCGGCAGTCGCTGCTCGAGGCGATCGAGCCCGGGCCGCGCGTCCGCGCCGTGACCGAAGCGCTGATCGTCCAGCGCTTGACGCTCTCCGCGAACAAGCACGACGTGAACTGAGGCGGGCGATCGGCGCACATGCGGCCGCGCTCGCGGCAGCGATCACAGCCGTCTGCGCGCCGATCGCCTTCGCCTCAGATCGTCATGCCAAGTTCCAAATTTCGGACAGACCTTGAGGCGGGCGCTGCGGCGGCGCCACGGACGACGCGTGGCTTCTCCTCGGCCGCTCCATGGAACTGCCACGAGCGTCGTCCACGGTCGGCGGATGAGCGCTGCCCTCGTCGAGCTCGCGCGGTCCGCGCCGCCGATCCACGCGCTGTGGAGGCCGCCGCGCGCGATCACGCCCGGGCGCGCCGCCGTGGTCGGCGCCGGGCTGTTCGCCGCGGTCGTGACGCCGTCTTTTTTGTTCGGCGTCGACGACGTGTCCGCGTACGCGGGCCACGGCGCGGCGGCGCGCGTGGTCGTCGTCGCGCTCACGTCGGCGCTCGCGGCGGCGGTCGGGGCGCTCGCGCTCCGGTCGACGCGCGGGGGCGCGCGCTGGATCGCGGTCGTCGTCGGCGCGCTCGCCGGCGCCGTCGACGCGTGGCTCTCGTGGGCTGCGTGCGTGGCGCTCGGCGCAGGCGCGCCTCGGGCGATCGGGCCCTACGTCGGCGAGATCACCTTCGCGGGCTTGTTCTTCGGGGTGCTCTACGGCGCCGCGATCGGCGTCGTCGCTCGCGCGGCGATCGGGGCGCGCGCCGCGCCGACGTGGGACGGGCTCGCGCGGGTCCTGTTCGCGACGGGCGCGGTCGTCCTCGCGGGGTGCGCCGCGGTGGCGCCGTTCGCACACGCCTCTCCGCTGCCACCGACGTCGGCAGAGGCGGCGCGCGCCCTCGCCGACGCGCCGCGCCCGTTCGTGCTCTCGCTCGGGCTCGCCATCGGGTGCGTGCTCGTCGTCGGCGCCGCGCTCCGCGTGGGCGCGCTCGCGCGGCTCGAGGCGGTCGCGAGGTCGGGCCGCAGCGCGCGGTTCGCGATCACGCCGCGCAGCGACCACCCGGACGAGCGCGCGCTCGTGCCGCTCGTCGCGTCGGCGGTCGCGCCTGGCGGCGTGCTCGTGTGGCGTGGCGTCGCGAGCGCGCACCGCGGCGAGCGCGGCGCTCGGAGGCTCGCCCTGGCGTCGCTCACCCCGACCGGCGCGTGGTGGAGTCGCCTCGCGCTGCCGGTGGTCGTCGAGGCGCTCGGCGTCGCGGGCGTGTTGGCGGCGTCGCTCCTGCCGTTCGTGCTGCTCGCGCTCGCGGCCCTCGCCGCCATGCCGTGGGGCCTCGGCCAGGGCTGACGCCCGCCCGCGCGCCCGAAGAACTGGGCCGGTCGACGCGAGCTCTGGTACGCGCGTCGAGTCGATGCGGCCTCTCGTTGCCCTCGCTCTTTGGACGCGCCGCGCCGCGCGGGCCGCGGCCCCGGGCGCGTGCACGCTCGGGCTGGCCGCGGTCGTCGTCGCGGACGCCGCGTCGCCGCTGCCGCTCGCCTACGCGGTCCCCGCGGCGGCCGGGCTCGTCGCGCTGACGGCCCTGCGATGCGCGCGACGAGCTCGGACGATGGGCCGCGCGCGGTCGGTGGACGGATCGCTCGCGCTCGACCTCGAGGTCGGCGGCCTGCTCGTGACGACGGCGTTCGCCGCGGCGGAGCGGCTCGACGGGCTCGACGGGCGCGGGTTCCCGCTCGTGTACCTCGCGGTCGCGGTCGTCGCCGCCTTCGCTCGCCCGGGCGCCGCGGCGGTGGCCGCCGCGTTCGCCGTCGCCCTCGAGGCGGGCGCGCAGAGGCTCCAGGGCGATCTCTCGCCTGCGCGGCTCGGCGTCCACGCGGCGCTCGCGGCGGCGTTCGTCGCGTTGAACGTGAGCGCCCTCCGCGCCGAGATCGCGCGCACGCGGCGCCTCTCTCGCGCGCGGGTCGAGGCCGAGCTCGTCCGCGTGAAGGACGACGCGCGGAGCTATCGCCTGCTCGGCGCGCCCGCGAGCGCGCGCCCCGCGGTGAACAGCGACGAGGATCGCCTCGCGCGGAGCGGCGTCGAGGAGATCCACCAGTCGGTGCTCTTCGCGCTGCGGCTGCTCCGCGAGTCGCTCGCGCTGCACACGGCGATCCTGCTGTGGAACAACGACGACGGCACGCACCTCCGGATCAGCGAGCTCGCGAGCGACGCGCAGGATCTCTCCGAGGGCCCGTTCCTCGTGGGCGACGGCGTGTTCGGCGCCGTCCTCGCGCAGCGCTCACGCGTGTGCCTGTCCGGCCTCAAGCCGAGCGCGAAGCTCCCGTACTACGCCGGCGCGTGCCCCGTCCGCGCCGTGTGCGCGCTGCCCGTGTTCGAGCACGGCGCGCTCCGCGGCATGCTCGTCGTCGATCGCATCGACGACAAGGCCTTCACGCCGCGCGAGCAAGAGCTCGTCGACGAGGCGGCGCGCTACGCGGTGCGCGCGATCCAGAACGAGCGCGTGTTCGTGCAGCTCGAGCGCGCGAAGGTCGAGCAGGGCAAGCTCTACCGCGCGGCGCAAGAGCTCGGCGCCGCGACGACGGAGAGCGCCGTCGTCGAGGCCGGCGTGAAGAGCGCGCGTGAGATCACGAGCGTGGACTTCGCCGCCGTCACGCTGTTCGACGAGGCGCAGCGCATGCACGAGATCCGCGCCGTCAGCGGCGAGGGCGCCCTCGTCGACGGCCGCCCCGCGCTCCTCGGCCAGCGCTTTCGCCACAACACGGGGCTCGTGTCGATGGTGCTCCAGAACCGCCACCCGCTGCCGTACCGCGGCGAGTACGACGCCGCGCGCCAGATCGTCTTCACGCGCAAGGTCGCGCCGCCGCAGATGCCGTCGATCGTCGTCTTGCCGCTCGTCGTCCACGAGCGCCCGCTCGGCACGCTCGTGCTCGGATCGCGTCGGCGCGCTGCGTTCCACGAGGCGGCGCGCGGCGCGCTCGAGGTGCTGGCGAGCCACATGGCCGTATCGCTCTCGAACGCGCGCATGCTGCGGCGGCTCGAGGAGCTCGCGACGATGGACGGGCTCACGGGCCTCCTCAACAAGCGCGCGATGCTCGAGGTCGCCGAGCAGAAGATCCTCGCGGCGAAGCGCTTCGGCCGGCACCTCTCGGTCTTGATCACCGACATCGACCACTTCAAGAACGTGAACGACACGCACGGCCACGACGTCGGCGACGTCGTGATCAAGGGCCTCGGCGAGATCCTCCGGCGCATGAAGCGCAACACCGACGCCGTCGCGCGCTTCGGCGGCGAGGAGTTCGTCATCATCTGCGAAGAGACCGACGGGCGCGGCGCGCTGCTCCTCGCCGAGCGCGTGCGCGAGGAGCTCGAGCGCACCACGTTCCACCCGCAGGGCAAGGGCGCCCTCGAGGTGAAGGTCACGTGCTCGATCGGCGTCGCGACGCTCGGCGAGGCGGGCGAGCGCTGGGACGAGCTCTTCAAGGGCGCCGACGAGGCGCTCTACGTCTCGAAGCGCAGCGGCCGGAACCGCTCGACCCCGTGGGCGCCGAGTATGCGCCAGAAGACCGCGTAGCGCGGCTACTTCAGGAGCCAGCCGAAGAGGAGCCGCTTCGTCGTGTCGCGCGCGACCACGCTGATCGAGTCGACGAGCGGGATCTCCTTCGGGCACACCTCGACGCAGTTCTGGGCCTTGCCGCAGTCGGCCACGCCGCCCTCGCCCATCATGCTCTCGAGGCGCACGTTCTTGTGCATCGCCCCCGAGGGGTGCAAGTTGAAGAGGCGCACCTGGTTGATCGCGGCCGGGCCGATGAACGCGCTCGAGTCGTTGAACTGCGGGCACGCCTCGACGCAGCAGCCGCACGTCATGCAACGCGAGAGCGGGTAGCGCTCCTGCTGGTGCTCGGGCGACTCGCGCGGGCCGGGGCCGAGCTCGTGCGTGCCGTCGAGATCGATCCACGCGTGGACCTTCTTCAGCGATTCGAACATCGAGCTGCGATCGACGACGAGATCGCGGTCGCAGGGGAACTTGCTCATCGGCTCGATCGTGATCGTCTCGCCGTTCGGCGCGATGTCGTCGATGAGCGCGGAGCACGCCTGCCGCACGCGGCCGTTGATGATCATCGTGCAGGAGCCGCAGACCTCTTCGAGGCAGGCGGCCTCCCACACGACGGGCGCGACCTCTTCGCCGCTCGTCGTGCGCGGGTACTTCTGGATCTGCTGGAGCGCGCTGTTGACGTTCATCTGCGGGAGGTAGGGGACCTTGAACTCCTCCCAGCGGCGCGTCTCGGGCTTGTCGCGCGCGTCCTGGCGCTTGATGCGGAGGTGCACGACGCGGCCAGCGTGCGGCGCCGCGGGGCGCTCCTGCTTCGGCTTCGGCTTCGCGCCCGCCTTGTCGCCCGCGGCCTTCGCCTTCGCCTTGGGCTTCGGGGCCTCTTCGACCTCGGCCTCGGTCTCGGCGTCCGTCGCGTCGTGTTCTTCGTCGCTCATTGCACGGTCTCCGACTCGGGCCCGCTGCTCTTCTTCTTGGCCTTGTCGTCGAGCTTGCCCGTCGCGGCGGCGCTGGCGGCGCCCGCCTGCTCGTATTTGCGCTCGCG
>DASYCF010000735.1:0-6171 GCA_036500365.1 Byssovorax sp. | reverse complement strand
TGCCAGGAGTACGTCTACGAGAAACGCACAACCTGTTCACCTCGAACCTCACGAAGCTGCCGCTCTCGATCGGCGCCGTCGTGGCGACCGAGGGCGCGGGCGCCCTCCCGCCGGGAGGCCTCCAGTGAAGCGCGCGGTCGGCATCGGCGCGGCCGCGTTGATCGCGGCGGCGGGCCTCGGGCTCGGGTTCGGCGTGCTCCACCACGGCGCGCGCTCGGCGGAGGAGGCGGCCGCAGCGGCGGCGGCGAAGGCGCCGTTCGCGCTCCGCTGGCCGCGCGGCACGCGCTACCTCTATGACGTCGCCTGGCGCACGCACGAGGCGAGCGACGTCGACGGCGCGAAGATGCGCCTCGAGGGCAAGATCGAGCTCGCCGGCAAGCTCGAGCTCCGGTCGTTCGGCGAGCGCGGCGCCGGCACGCTCGTGGCGCTGCGCTTCGTCGACCTCGCCGATCCGGTGGTCGCGTTCGGGGGCGCGGCGCCCGTCGCCGCGCGCGACGTGCGCGCGGCGCTCGAGGGGCAGGACGCGTACGCCACGCTCGACGGCGCGGGCCGCTTCACGGAGGTGCGCTTCGACGCGAACGCGCCGCCGCTCTTCAGCCACGTCGTGAGCGCGCTGCTCGCGGACGCGTCCGTGCACGTGTCGACCGACGACGTGGCGGCGGGGGCGTGGCGCGCGCGCGAGGTCAGCGGCCTCGGCGTCGCGAGCTCGCGCTACGACGTGGCCGCGGACCCCGACGCGGCGCACCTCACCGTGCGGCGCACGCGGCCGCGGTACACGTCGCTGCTCGGCCGCACGGACACGCCGACCGGGCTCGACGCGGTGGCGACGATCGTCCTCGCGCGCGCGGGCCACGTCGAGCGGCTGAGCTCGCGCGAGACGCTCGAGGTCCGAGCCGAGGGCGCGCCCGCGGCTGCGCTCTCCGCTTCGCGCACGCTCGAGCTCGTGCTCCGGAGCGTCGATCGCTTCGAGGCGTACGAGCCCGACCTCAGCGCGACGTGGGCGCAGACGCCGGGCGAGCTCCACGCCGTCGACGTCGGCGAGCGCGCGCGGCTCGAGCAGCGCGTCGCCGGCCTCACGAAGGCCGAGCTCGTGCGGACGATCGCCGTCAGCGGCGACGGCGATCCGCCCGACAAGAAGCGCTTCCTCTGGCGCGCGACGGGCCTCCTGCGCCTCGACCCGAGCGCGTGCCGGGAGCTCGTGCGCACGTTCGGCCTCGGCACCGCGCGCGAGAAGCGGCTCACGCTCGACGTGCTCGCCGGCGCCGGCACCGACGCGGCGCAGGCCGCGATGCGCGAGATCCTCGCGAGCCCCGACGCGAAGACCGACGGCCCGGCGGCGTACGCCGCGCTCGTGCAGCGCTTCGGCCTCGTCCAGCACCCGGACGACGCGTCGATCCGCTTCGTCACCGCGGCGTACCAGGGCGCAGACGGCGACGACGCGCGGCGCGCCAGCGCCTACGCGCTCGGGTCGATGGCGGGCAACCTCACGTCGGGCGGCGACGCCGACGGCGCGCGCGCGGCCGTGGCGCCGCTCGTCGCGGACCTCGGCGCTACCGACGACACGGGCGAGCGCGCGCACCTGCTCACGGCGATCGGCAACGGCGCCGTGGGCGACAACTTGCCGCTCGTCACGGGCTACGCGGGCGACGCCGACGACGCGGTGCGCGGCGCGGTCGCGAGCGCGCTCTACAAGCCGGACTCGAGCGACGCGCGGGCCGCGCTCGTGACGCTGGTCGGCGACCCATCGGCGTCCGTGGAGCAGCTCGCGCTGGCGGCGCTCGACCACAAGCCGCTCGCGGACGCCGACCTCGAGGCGCTCGACGCGGTCGTCGAGCAGTCGATGCGCGCCTCGAGCGACGCGGCGCTCGTGAACCTGCTCGGCCGGCGGCTCGACGGCGGACCCGCGGTGGTGAGGATGCTCACGTTCCTCGCCGATCGCCCAGGGACGCCACCCGCCCTGAAGGCGCAGATCAACACGCTGCTGGCGAGCGCCGGAGGAGGGAGCTGAGCTGGAGCGCGCGGCCTTCGACCCTGGTGCCGGCTCGAGGCGGGCTTCTGAGTCGCGCCAGATCTGCTCGGCCTACCCCTGCCATCAGTAGCTGCGCCGCGCGTCCATGGCGCCATCGACGGGCTCTCCAAGCCATGACGCCGACCTCGCTCGCCTCGTCCACGACGGCGACGACCGGGATCCCGTCGGGCGACCCGGTGCTCCTCGGACCGGCCGCGTCCCGACGCTACCTCGCCGATTGCAGAGGATGGAGGAGGCCGCGCGGCGCCGCCGTGAGCGCGTTCGGCTCACCTTTCGGTGTCGCATCCACGAAGGCGCCGAGTCCGTCGGTCATCGAGCTCGGTATTCGTAGACGTAGGCCCCAATTCGATGACCGGGCGCGGCGCGACGCTCGGGCGGGGCTCTGCGGAGGGCGAGCGGGGTCGCTCGGTCATCCACGTGAGCTCGCTCCGCGGCGTCGCGAGGCGCGTCGGGCCGATCGGCAGGTCGCCGACGTCGGCGCGAAGCTCGCCAAAGCGGCGACCTCGCCGACCACGTTCGCGGTCGCGGCGGATCTCGCTCGCGCGCGGCGCGACGCGGCCAAGGCGGTGACGCTCGCGCGCGCCGGCCTCGCGCTCGACCTGGGCTGCACCGCGTGCCTGCGGGCGCTCGCGGCGGCGCTCGACGCGCAAGGCGACGCAGCCGGCGCCGCCGTCGCCGCCGATCGCGCGCTGTCCGGCTACGCGCACGTCGCGCCCGCGGCCCCGGTCGTCGCGGAGCTCGGGCGCATGCGCAGCGCGACCCCACGCGCCGCTCCGGAGAAAGAAGCCCGCTGCCGCGCCGAAGGCGGACGGCACCTACGAGTGACGCGCCGGGACGCCGTCGCTGCGGAACGGCGCGCCGCTGCGCGTCGTCGCGCAGGACGAGCTGACGCACTACCTCGTGGCGCAGCGCCGCGGCGCGCTAGCGTGCAAGCATGAGCCACGGAGAGACCGAAGAGATCCGGAAGAGCGCGGTACCCCTCGCCGACCTCTCGCCCCTCGACGACGCGCTGAAGGGCGACGACGCCGCGCTGAAGGCCGCGCTCCGCAAGCTGCGCCCCGCCGACGTCGGGCGCGATCTGTCGCGCCGCTCGATCGAGGAGGCGCGGCGCCTCGTCGAGGTGAGCGACGAGCGCCACGCAGCGGCCATCGTCCGCGCGACGCACCCGCAGGTCGCGGGGAGGCTCCTCATGGGCTGCTCCGACGAGCACACCGCGCGCGTGCTCTCGTTCCTGCCGATCGATCATCAGGTCAAGGTCCTCGGCACGCTCGACGACGACGAGCGCAAGAAGGTCGAGGCGAAGCTCGCCCCCGAGACGCGCGCGCTCGTGACGCGCCTCCTCGCGTACGGCGAGTCGGCGGTCGGAAGGCTGATGACCCCGCGCGTCTGGCGCGTCGAGCGCAGCGCCACGGTGCGCGACGCGATGCGCGAGCTCGCCGAGCACCAGGACGAGATCGAGGTCGCGTCGAACTGCTACGTCGTCGACGACGGCAAGCTCGTCGGCGTCGCGCCGCTCCGCCTCATCTCCGTCGCCGCGCCCGAGACGCCGATGGAAGGCCTCATGACCGAGGCGCCGATGGCGGTCGACGAGGAGTCGGACCGCGGCGCCGCGGCGGAGATCGTGCAGGCGCACGACCTCTTGAGCCTCCCCGTCGTCGACAAGGCGGGCAAGCTGGTCGGCGCCGTGCGCGTCGACGATCTGCTCGACGCCGCGCTCGCGCGCATCGGCGCCGGCACGCTGAACCAGGCGGCCGTCGTCGGCGACATCGCCGGGGCCACGCCGTATTTCCAGACGTCGATTTACCGCGTCGTGCGAAGCCGCATCACGTGGCTCGTGCTGCTCTTCGTGGCCGAGACGGCGACCGGCACCGTGCTCCGCCACTTCGAAGACGAGCTCGCCAAGGTCGTCGCGCTCTCGTTCTTCATCCCGCTCTTGATCGGCACCGGCGGCAACGCCGGCTCGCAGACGGTCTCGACGATCATCCGCGCGCTCGCGCTCGGCGAGGTGCGCCTGCGCGACGTGCTCCGCGTGCTCGCGAAGGAGATCCTCACGGGCCTCTTGCTCGGCCTCCTCCTCGGCGCGATCGCGCTCTTTCGAGCGAAGCTGTGGGGCGTCGACTGGGAGCTCGCCACGTGCGTCGGCGTGACGGTCCTCGTCGTGTGCACCTGGGCGAACACTGTCGGCTCCTTGATCCCGATCGCGGCCCAGCGCGTCGGGATCGATCCGACGGTGGTCTCCGCGCCGCTCATCACGACGCTCGTCGACGCGTCCGGGCTGTTCATCTACCTGTCGGTGGCGAAGGTGATGATCACGGCGCTCCGCGGCCCGTGACGCCCGAGCCCGCGCCCGAGCCCGCACCCGAGCCCGAGCCCGCACCCGCACCCGCACCCGCACCCGAGAGCCCGAGCCCGCACCCGAGCGCGCACGTCACTGGCAGAGCGGGCAGCCGGCGGGGCAGGTGTTCGTCATCGGGTCGGGGTCGACGCAGCTCGGGCCCATCGTCGGGCCGGGGCCCGGCACGTCGCAGCAGATCTGGTTCGGGCCGCAGCAGCCGTTGCCGCAGCAGAAGCCGGGCGGGTCGCAGACGGGGCCCGTGTGGGAGCACGAGTCGACGCATTGGTTGAACGAGCACACCTGGTCGGTGTTGCACGCGTGGCCGCAGTCGCCGCAGTTCTGCGGATCGTCATAGACGTGCACGCACACATCTCCGCAGCATTTGCTCGGGACGTCGCACGACGTCGAGTCGCACGTCCCTCCGGTGCCGGTCGACGCGCTCGACGACGCGACCGCGCTCGTGACGCTCGCCGTGGTCGGCCCGACGCTCGAGCTCGCGGGGCCGCCGCTCGCCGTCGTGTCGCCCGAGCCGACGGACACCGTGGTCGAGCCCGTGCTCGTCGAGCCCTGCGTCGCCGTGTGCCCCGACTCCGCGCCGCCCGAGCCCGCCGAGCCCGATGCGCCGCCTCCGCCGCCGACGCTCACGGTCGAGCCGCAGGCGACCAGGACCAGCGCGCCGAGCGGCGCGGCGCGCCGAGCGAAAGAAAGCATCATCGGGACCTCCACGGGCGCGGGGCGCCCTCCCAGGAATGGCCGCGTCGGCTCGCGGCGATCACGCGATCTACTGTGTCACTGGACGTCGAGCCGCAGCGGGAGCTGCGCACGACGCAGCTCGATCCAGGTTAGGCGCGATGCGCTCGATGCGCGCTCAAAAGCTGGACCGAGCTCCGCCGCCCGGCGCATACGCGGGGATCGCGCGGCCGCGCCGTGATACGAAGGTCGAGGAGAGACGCATGCGCGCGATGGACGAAGAAGCCAAGCCAGACACGCAGCGGCCGCCGCCGATGGCGCCGACAACCACGGGCCGCACGGTGCTCATCGCCGACGACGAGGTGGCGCTCGCGCAGGGCGTCGCCCGCGCGCTCGTGAAGGCGGGCTACGACGTCGAGCTCGCGCACGACGGCAACAAGGCGATCAGCGCGATCATGGCGCGCCGCTTCGACGTCATCTTGAGCGACATCCACATGCCCGGCACCTCGGGCGTCGAGCTCCTGCGCGTCGTGCGCGCGTACGACCTCGACGTGCCGGTGATCTTGATGACGGGCGAGCCCGAGGTCTCGACCGCCGTCGAGGCCATCGAGCTCGGCGCGCTCCTTTACTTGTGCAAGCCGGTGCCCGTCGCCGACATCGTCGCCGCCGTCGATCGCGGGCGGCGCCTGCACGAGATGGCGCGGCTCAAGCGCGACGCGATGCGCACGCTCGGCCTCCGCCCGACCGACGCGTCCGATCGCGCCGGCCTCTCCGCCGGCCTCGATCGCGCCATGGCCAGCATGACCGTCGCGCTGCAGCCGATCGTGAGCGTGAACGGCCGGCGCATCGTCGCGCACGAGGCGCTGCTTCGATCGACCGAGCCGATGCTCGCGAACCCGCCCGCGGTCATCGGCGCAGCCGAGCGGCTCGGGCGCTTGCACGAGGTCGGCCGGCTCGTGCGCCGCCACGCCGCGGAGGCGCTGCGCAAGCTGCCCGAGCCGTCGCTCCTCTTCGTGAACCTGCACCCGCAGGACCTCCTCGACCCCGAGCTCGCCGACCCGCGTTCGCCGCTCGGGCGCGTGTCCGATCGCGTCGTGCTCGAGATCACGGAGCGCGC
>DASYCF010000734.1:0-1802 GCA_036500365.1 Byssovorax sp. | reverse complement strand
GCCGGCGATCGTCTGCGCCGCGTTCGGGCTCGTCGCGACGCGCACGCTGGCCGCGCCTCCGAAGCAGCCTGTCGCCGCCGACGCGCCGCCCGACGCGGACGGCGCCGCGGCCTTCCGCGCCATCGCGCTCGTGCTCGCGAGGAGCCCCGGCTTCTGGATGAGCTGCGTCCTCTCCTTCTTGCTCACGTTCCTCCGGACGGTGTTCCTCGACTGGACCATCCTCTTCCTCGTCGAGTCGGGCACGGCAGGCTGGAAGGCGAGCTTTCAATCGATGTTGTTCCCGCTCACCGGCGTCGCAGGCACGCTGTTCGCGGGGTGGTACACGGACCGCGTCGGCAAGAGCCGCCGAGGCCCCGTGGCCGCCGTGATGCTCGGCGCCAACGCCGTCGTGCTCCTCGCCCTCGCTCGCTTCGGCGTCGCGTCGCCGCTCGCCGCGCTCGGGCTGATCGCCCTCGCCGGGTTCCTCTTGCTCGGACCGTATTCGCTGCTCGGCGGGTGCCTCGCGCTCGACTACGGCGGCAAGCGCGCCGCGGCCACGGCGGCCGGCGTGAACGACGGCGTGGGCTACCTGGGCGGCTCCGCGTCGGGCCTCTTGCTCGCGGGCGTCGTCGCCGAGCGCGGCTGGACGACCGCGTTCCTCGTGCTGGCGGCGGCGAGCGCGGCGGCGTTCGTCGTCGCGCTCGTGTTCGCCGTCGCGATCGAGCGCCCCGCCGCGCCGGCGGGCGGCGCCGCGAGCTGATCCGCTCCTCCGTGCGGTACACTCGGCGCACATGACCCAAGGCCCGCTCCTCCGCGCGGCGCACCTCGCCGGCGTCACCTACGAGCTCCGCGGCCCGCTGGCGAAGCGCGCGCTCGAGATCGAGAGCGAGGGTCACCCGGTCGTGAAGCTCAACATCGGAAACCCCGCCGCGTTCGGCTTCCGCATGCCCGACGCCCTGCGCGAGGCGATCGTCGACAACCTCGCTCGCGCCGAAGGCTACACGCATCAGAAGGGCTACCTCGCGGCGCGCGAGGTGGTCGCGAGCGCCGCGCGCGCGCGCGGATCGAGCGACGTGACGGCCGACGACGTGTTCCTCGGCAACGGCGTGTCCGAGCTCATCCTCATGTGCCTCGAGGCGCTGTGCGAGCCGGGCGACGAGGTGCTCGTCCCCGCGCCCGATTACCCGCTGTGGACCGCCGCCGTGCGCCTCACGGGCGCGCGCGCCGTGCACTATCCCTGTCGCCCCGAGCGCGGCTTCATCCCCGACGTCGCCGAGGTCGCGCGCCTCGCGACGCCGCGCACGCGCGCGATCGTGATCATCAGCCCGAACAACCCGACGGGCGCGGTGTATCCGAGCGACGTCATCGCCGGCCTCGGCGCGCTGGCCGAGGAGCGCGGCTGGGTCGTCATGTCCGACGAGATCTACGATCGCCTGCTCTACGACGGCGCCACCCACACGCGCGTCGCGCCGGCGTGCGGCGCGGCCCTCTGCGCGACGTTCGGCGGCCTGTCGAAGGTGCACCGCGCGTGCGGCATCCGCAGCGGCTGGGTCGTATGGAGCGGAGACCGGGGACGCGCGCGCGACTACCTCGACGCGCTCGAGCTGCTCGCGTCGCTGCGGCTCTGTCCGAACGCGCCCGCGCAGTGGGCCATCGCCGCGGCGCTCGGCGGCGCGGCGCCGTCGGCCGAGGAGCTCACCGCCGACGACGGGCGCCTCGGCCGCCAGCGGCGCGCCCTCGTCGACGGCGTCGCGCGGTCGCGGTTCCTGTCGCTCGATCCGCCGCCGCGCGGCGCGCTCTACGGCTTCGTGCGGGTCGACGCG
>DASYCF010000733.1:0-1552 GCA_036500365.1 Byssovorax sp. | reverse complement strand
GTACGTCGCGTTCCAGCTCGACGCCTATCCGCCGCGGAGCGCCGAGGAGCGGTTTCGCGTGCGCAGGAGCTCGCGCCGCGAGGCCCACGCCTCGGCCCTGCCGACCGGCCTCAGCGTCACGCGCCGCCCCGCGAAGCCCGGCGAGTACGAGGTCGACGCGGCCGCGAACGCGTACGCCTACGGATGGGAGGTCGCCGAGACGTGCGACATCGATCGCATCGTGATGCACAACGGCGCCGTCGACGGGTTCGGCTCGAGCCTCGGCTTCTTGCCGGACTACGGCGTCGGCTTCGTCGCGCTCGGCAACGTGCTCGCCGTCAACCTCGATCCCTTGACGCTCGACGTGCTCCGCGCGCTCTCCGTCGGCGGAAAGCTCGAGTCGCGCGGCGCCGACTCCCTGTCTCCGGCGTTCGAGCCGTCGATGAAGCGGCTCATGTCGGTCTACGAGAAATGGGACGAGGCCGCGTACGAAGCCATGCTGTCGCCGAAGCGCAAGCGCGTCGAGCCGAAGAGCGAGCAAGACGAACTCGCGCTCTACAAGAGCCTCCACGGCGCCTGCGCGAGCTGGAAGCCCGACGAGATCCTGTCGAGCACGAGGGCGAAGATGGCCGTCACGTGCGAGCGCGGCAAATTCACGATGAGCGTCGCGATCGACGGCGAAGACGGCAAGATCCTCGGCTTCTCCGGCGAGTCGAGCGACGTCCCGATGGAGCCCGAGGTCGTGCAATTGGCGGGGATGGTCGAGCGGCTGCTCAAGAAGTGGGACAGCGCGACGTACAAGAAGCTCTATGCGTTCCCCGACGACGAGCCGTCTTCGCAGCGCTTCTACGCCGGGGTGACGCGCGATCACGGGGTCTGCAAGGTCGGCCGGGCCGACACGCGAGAGCTCGAGTGGCGGCGCTTCGTGCTGACGTGCGAGCGCGGCGACGTGGAGCTCAGCCTGCGCGTCGATCCGAGGAAGCCGAGCCCCGCGAAGGGCCTCCTCTTCCGCCCCCGGAGCACCGGACGCTGCCCGCGGAGGTGAGATCACGGCCTCGGCAGCTGCCCGCGCGCGTCGCAGGCGTTCACGGCGCCGCGCGACGACGACCACAGCGGCGGCGAGGAGCGGCGGCAACGCGGCGACTGCGGGGCGCAGGCGCCAGCGACCCACACGGCGCACGCGCTCATCGGCACGAAGCACGGCTGGCGCCTCTCGCACGCGCCTCCCGACCGGCGACGGCTACCTCCTTCGTTGGCGCTGCCCTCCGTGCTGGGCTTCGCACAAGGGGCGAGATGCCGAGCAGCGCGACTGACCACGATCCCTGCGCGAGCGCGCGGCGGCTCAGCTCTTCACGGCGTCGCGTGAGGGCGCGTCGACGACCTCGGGCGTCTCGCCCTCGAGCAGGAAGCGACGCGCGCGGTCGAGCGCCTCGAGCGTGAGCAGGTTGCGGACGTTCATGCCCTTGTCGAGATCGGCGGCGCGGAACCAGCACGGGTGAGGCGAGCCGTCCGCCGTGCCGGCCGGCGCGAGGTGAACGCCGTCCTTCGAGAGGCCGTGTCGCGGCAGGGCCTC